>NZ_JAOCEW010000057.1:0-19340 GCF_029841665.1 Stenotrophomonas sp. GD03819 | reverse complement strand
CGCGTCCACCTGCACGGTCACGCGGTCCTGGCGGAAGTCCATGGTCACCGCCATGCCGGGTTTGACTACCCGCGCACCGCGCGCGCCGCTGTCAGCCACCAGCTTCTTGATCGTGGCTTCGTCGGCGGTCTTGCCGGTGAAGGCGTCCAGCGCCTCCGGCCTGCATTCGTGCGCGGCATCGGCCACGGGCGCCGGCGCGGGATCGTGGGAGGTGCTGCTGCCAGCGTGACTGCAGGCGGCCAAGGGCAGGATGGCGAGCAGGACCAGGGGACTGAGGCGCATCGTCGGGCTCCAGGCGTGGATGGTGGCGGCAGTGTCACCGCTGTCACCGTCAGGGCATGTCAACGCGGCCCTGCGCCGTTACTGCCCGACCAGTGCCAGCGTCTCGCGCTCGCGTTGCTCCTCGCGTACCAACCGTTGCAGCAGCAGGGCCAGGGTCACTACGTCCTGGTGATTGTGGTCGGCCACCCGGCGCAGGTTCACCGCGTCGCCGCCACGCAGGAAACGCAGCCATGCGCCCGGGGCTTCCGAGCCCGGCAGGTCGTCCTCGCGCACCACGCGCAGCAGCTGGCGTTCGATGGTGGACAGCTTGCAGTTCTCCCACGTGCCGCGATAGCGGCGGCGCGTGGGATAGAGCAGGTCGACGTGATCCAGTGCGGTGATCGGGCAACGTTGCCGGGCCAGCCGGTAACGCGCTTTCAGCAGCGGTGCGTCATAGCTGCGGCCGTTGTAGCTGCAGAACACGGTGGACGGTTGCAGCCAGCCGGCGAAAGTGGCCAGCATCGCGTCCTCGGCGGCCATCGTGGCCATCAGCAGCTGGCGGATGCGCAGGCCTTCGCCACGCTGTGGGCACACATGCCAGTCCGCAGCGCCGATCATGAAGGCGCGGGTGCCGGTGCCGCCGGCCAGGCCGGTGGTCTCGGTATCGAAGAACAGCAGGTCGCGCGCGGCCACGTGCTCGCCGTCGCGACGGGCGAAATCCAGCGACAGCGGCTGTGCCGGGATCGCCTGCGGCTGCAGCGATTCGATCAGGAACAGGCCCGGTGCGATCTCCTCACCTGGCAGCTGGCGATCCTGCGCGCTGGCGCGTGCCGGTGAGGCTCCACCCCGCGAACGCAAGCCGAGCAGGCGATGCAGGCTGCCCACTTCGGGCCGACGCAGCGCGGGCGGTGCCGTGGCAGGTGCCGCAGCGCCGGTCGGCTTGTGGCGGATCTCCTGCTCGACCCAGGCGAACACCGAACGCTCGGCCGGTGGTTGCCGCGCATCGTTGGCGGCCACGGGTGCCGGTGGCGCAGGGGGCACGTCCGTCACGGCCGGTGTGCTTGCCTTCGGGTCCCCGGCCTGCTTCCGTAGCAGGCGCAGCTTGTCCAGGCTCAGGCTCACGGTGCCAGCAGCTCCATCGGATCGCGCGTGGTCATCACCACGTCGGGCACGTGCTGGCAGGCGTCGGCATCGAACAGGTCAAGCACACGCAACGCCAGCGCGCGCGGTGAAGTTTCATCCTCTTCCTGCGCGGCCAGCACCGGGCCGACACAGGCCGGGCAGCCGGCCTTGCAGTCGCAGCGCTGCACCAGTTCGCGCGCGCGCTGGACCAGTTCGGCCTGGCGCTGCCACAGCGGCTCGCTGAGGCCGACGCCACCGGGGAAGTTGTCGTACAGGTACACGGTGGGCACGAACTCCTGCAATAGCTCGACAACGCCAGGATCACCCTCGCTGCCACGCAGCTGGCCACGGCCGCTCTGGTCGGCGATCGCGAACCAGGAACCATCGCCGTTGCCGACCGACTTCTGCAGGTCGCGCGCATCGGCCATCACCGCCACGGTGGCGACGAT
Organism: Stenotrophomonas sp. GD03819; assembly: GCF_029841665.1. Taxonomy (NCBI): domain Bacteria; kingdom Pseudomonadati; phylum Pseudomonadota; class Gammaproteobacteria; order Lysobacterales; family Lysobacteraceae; genus Stenotrophomonas; species Stenotrophomonas sp. GD03819. The sequence goes on along the minus strand of NZ_JAOCEW010000057.1, from coordinate 17,508 downwards.
GTGCAGCGCATACGCTGCGCCGAGGAAGCCATCCAGCGCATCCTGCTTGCTGGCGAAGGCGCGCAGCAGCAGCGCCTGTGGCAGCTGCCACCACACCGCCGTGGTGTGCAGTTCCTGGTCGGGCAGGTTCACCGGCCCGTAGCCGATGTTCTCGTGGGTGTAGTAGCGGATCTTCTTGTAGCCGGCCACGCGACGCACCACGTGCACTTCGCCATGATGCGAATCGCCACGGCCGGCCACGCCACCGTCGAAACGGTCGAGCACCTTGAGCTTGGTGAAGTCGATGCTGTCGGTGTAGTAATCCACATGCGTGCGGGTGACATAGGCCTTGCGGCCGTCCCAGTCCAGCGTCTCCACCTGGTAGGGGGTGGACTGCACCATGTGGATGGCGCCTTCGTACAGGGTGAGCGCGGCGGCGGAGTAATCCACTTCGGCGATGATCTGCTGGCGGCCATCGCTGCGGTCGACCACCACGAAGTTGCCATCGGCCACCGCGCGCAGACTGACCGCGTTGGCCGGATAGCTGTCGGCGATCCATTCCCAGCGCTCGCCTTCGCGGTGGATCACCTCGGTTTCGGCCAGCGCTTCCAGGAACACTTCCGGATCGATCGGGCCGAAGCCATCGCCGACCCGGAACGGCAGTTCGAAGGCGGCACAGCGGATATGGTCGAACAGGATCAGCGGCTGGTCCGGGGCGATGCGCGCGTGTTCGGGCGAGGCTTCGGCGAAGAAGTCCGGATGGCGCACCACGTACTGGTCCAGCGGCTGCGAGCTGGCCACCATCACCCCCAGTGCGGGTTGCTGGCGGCGACCGGCGCGGCCGAAGCGCTGCCAGGTGGCGGCCACGCTGCCGGGGTAGCCATTGAGGATCACCACGTCCAGGCTGCCGATATCCACGCCCAGTTCCAGCGCCGAGGTGCTGACGATGCCGTCGATGTTGCCGGCACGCATGGCCCGTTCGGTCTCGCGGCGCTCGGTGGGCAGGTAGCCGCCGCGGTAGGCGCGGATGCGCGGTGGCTTGCGCGGGTCGTGGTCGAAGATGTCCTTCAGGTACTTGGTCAGCACTTCCACCATCAGCCGGGTCTGCGCGAACACCAGGGTCTTCAGCCCGGATTTGATCGCGATGCGGGCGATGCGGTTGCTCTGCGACCGTGCCGAGGCCCGCAGGCCCAGGTCCGGGTTGATCACCGGCGGGTTCCACAGCAGCACCTGCTTGGGCCCGCTGGGCGCGCCCGATTCGGTGATGGCGGTGACCGGGGCTTCGATGAGGGCTTCGGCATGCGCCTGCGGGTTGCCGATGGTGGCCGAGCACAGGATGAACTGCGGTTGCACGCCATAGAACGCGCAGATGCGCTTGAGCCGCCGCAGTACATTGCTGACATGGCTGCCGAACACGCCGCGGTAGGTGTGCACTTCGTCGATGACGATGTAGCGCAGGTTCTCGAAGAACTGCGCCCACTTGGTGTGATGCGGCAGGATCGCCTGGTGCAGCATGTCCGGGTTGGAGACCACGATGTCGCCGTGCAGGCGGATGGCCTGGCGTGCATCGCCGGGGGTGTCGCCGTCGAAGGTGAAGGCCTTCACCCCCAGATCGCCGGCGCGGTTGAGTTCCAGCAGCTCGGCCACCTGGTCCTGGGCCAGCGCTTTGGTCGGGAACAGGTACAGCGCCTTGGCCTTGTCCTGCATGGCCGCGCTGACTACCGGCAGGGTGTAGCACAGCGACTTGCCGCTGGCGGTGGGGGTGACGATGGCGACGTGTTCGCCGCGCTGGCTGGCCTCCCACGCCTCGGCCTGGTGGCTGTAGAGCTGTTCGATGCCACGCGCCTTCAGCGCGGCGGCCAGCGCCGGCGGCACCGACGCGGGAATCGGCGCGTAGCGCCCTTCGCGGCCAGGAATGGCAAAGCTGCCGGTGATGCGGTCCTGGTAGCGGCGCTGCAGGCGCGCGCTGAGCAGGGCGCCGTCGCGGGCGGGCAGGCCGTCGCGGGTAGCGAGCTTCTGCTCGGCATCGGCGGTGCGCTTGGCGAGTTCGTAGGCCATGGAAAGTGGAGCCGGGACGGATTGCGAGGGGTCACATGGCACCACATCCACGTCTCAGGATGTGAGACATCGCGCGCGAAGGGCGTGAACCGTTCAGTGCCACGGGTCCGGACGCTGCGCGATGTCCGCGTCAAGCGCCTCGCTGCGGCGGAGGAACTGCACCATGCAGACCACAAACCGCACCGCATGCCAGCCCAACGCCAGCAATGCCACCGCCTGCCAGCCAGACGCAAGCGGCCAGCCCGGCTCCAGGCGCTGCGACCACGGCATCCAGGCGGCGCCGAAGACCAGCACGCACAACAGCAGGCCCAGCCACGCCAGTTGCCAGAACCCTCCCGTGGGCGGATAGCGCCGTCGGTCGCTGGCCAGGCACCACGCCGTGCCAGCGCCCAGCACTGCGCCGTCACAGGCGCGCACATCCAGCAGCATCGAGCGCCCGCGGGAGAATGCCGCAGCGTGCTCCCAATTCTCTGGAAGCTGCACACGCCGGTCATTGCCCAGCAACCACACCCGTGATGTCTGGGCAGTACGCTGGTACGCGCGCAGGCGCCCGCGGACCCGCAGCACGCGCTGCGCTGTCGCAGGGCCGTTGCGGCTAGGGAAGCCCAGCCAGGCCGCAAGACCGGCGATGGCGAGCAACGGCATGGCGAGCAGGCCCGGGACGCCGGTGGCGGCCCACAGCGCCAGTGCGGCAATCAGCAGCGGGGACGGGCGCAGGCCGGGACCCCGTCGCATCGAGACTTCTTCGGGTGTCTCCAGGCGCTCGCCACAGACGCGGCTGGTGGCTGCATCCTGCCGTGCAGCAGCGATGGTGAAGCCATTGAGACGCACCACCATGGCCACGTGATCACCCAGTACCACGTCAGCTTCATTGTCTTCCGAGAGGTAGGGCCATGCCTGTCTTGGCACCAGCACGGGAATGCCACCCAGGAAGCCGTCACCGACCGGGAAGCTGTTCCGCCACGCCCCACCGGTGAAGGCGCCATGCAGCCGCTTTACCTGGTCGTCGTGGTCGCAGCCGGTCAACGCGCGCACCGGTGCCAGTGCCATGTGTTCGTCCGCGCCCAGCGTCCGCAGCGTGCTGCTGCGGCGCAGCGAGGCGATGCCGGCGCGGACACGCGATGTCCATTCGGCGGCGATCGCGGTGACCACCAGGCACACGACCGCCAGACCCACCAGTACTGCCGCGCGCGACATCAGCAGGCGACTGGCCGACGCGGCGGGCGTGTGGAGGGAGCTGTCATCAGGGATGGGCCTTACCGGGAAAATCGCAGGATGCCGTCCCCGCGCCCCGAGGGGAATGAAGTTCGTTGCAAACTTCGGCGCCCAGGCCGCGCAGCGATGATGCGTGACACACCCTGAATGCCCCCGCCGATGCCAACGAAATCTGAAGCCCGCATCCGTATCCTTGTTCACTGGACGCAACCAACAGGGTGGATGGCTGTGGCACGACGTGGAACGCAGGGAGTACTGCTGGCCAGCCTGTTGCTGGCGGGCGTCGCGCAGGCGCAGCAGGCAGCGCCGGTAGCGGTGTCCGATCCTGTGCCCGCTCCCCCTGCTGCTGCCCCGGCAGCACCTGCCGCGCCGATCTCCACCACCCTGCCGCAGGACAATGTCACCACACTCGGCGAAGTGCGTGCGCTCAAGCCGGAAGACGAGCCGCTGGACCTGTACCGCTTCAAGAATCCGGTGAAGTTCGGCGACAACCGCTTCAGCCGCGACTGGAGCGAACCGCCCTCGCCGGAGCAGGTCAGCATGGGCGGCGGCTACATCATGATGGGCGTGGTCAAGGGGGTGATGGCGGCGGCCAAGGGGATCAACAAACTCACCGGCGGACCTGCGCAGATCCAGGCCGCCGTGGCGCGGCCACCGCCCGAGCTCAGTGCCGAGCAGCAGCAGCGTGCGCTGCGGTTCTCCCAGGAGCAGGATGCCGGTGATGCACCGCCGGTGAAGTAGACCGGTATATCCTGCTGGCTCCCCCACCGGTAGGGCTGCCATGTTCCTGCGTTCGATCTGCCTGTTGGCCGCATTGCTGCCGGTCTCCGCCTTCGCGGATGGCATTGCCGATGATGGCGCCTGCCGCAATGGCGCGTTTCCCTCCGAACAGAGCCGGTTCGCCCTGGCGCGGGTGGTCGATGCACCCCGTCTGTATCTGCTGGGTGACATGGACGGCTGCCCGGCGAAAGGCGAACCGGCCTGCCGCCAGCGCAGCTATGTGGTCAATGGCGATACCGTGGTGACCGGGCGCGACCTGGGCCGCTATCGCTGCGCGTTCTTCCCGAACAAGGTGGGTGGCAGCGCCGGTTGGGTCGACCGCAGCAAGCTGCAGGCGTTGCCGGTGGTCGTGCCAGCGCTGCAGGATTGGGCGGGCGAGTGGAAGGATGGCGACAACGGCCTGAAGATCCGCGTGCAGGGCGGGCAACTTCATATGGAGGGTGACGCCTACTGGCCCTCAGCCAACCCCACGCCGGAACAGCGTCCCTACGGGCCGAACATGGGCCAGGTGGAAGCGCGGGCGACGCCGCGTGGTGCTGATGTGGAATTCGTCGAGGACACCTGCAGGGTGCGAGTGCATTCGCTGGGTGAGGTACTGATCGTGGCCGACAACAGCGAATGCGGTGGCATGAACGTGCGTTTCAACGGTGTGTACCGGCGCGCCGGAAAACGTTGAAGGGCGCATGAGGGATGGGGCCAGTAGATCCACGCCACGCGTGGGTGCGGGCTCGCGATCCAATCGGTGGGGTCAGAGCCCTTTCGCGAACGAAGGGGATCCGACCCCAGGCTCAGCGCCGTCGCTCCAGCCACCACAGTAGCGATGCGCACAGCACGAACGCCAGCCACCACGGCCAGCGCGAGCCCGGCACGGGGTGCATCACCGACGCGTCTGCAGGCGTGCTGGCAGCCAACGCCTGCGTGGTCGCATCGATCATCGCCTGCCGATGCAGCGTCGGTGCATCCTTCGGGTCGAACACATAGCGCCAGACAACGCTGTCGCCATGCGGCAGGCGCTGCCAGCCTGCCTCACGGGGCCACCAGCCGGCGCAGCGCAGCGCCGATGTCGCGCCATCGACAATCAGGGGTACAGCGTCACCACGTTTGTTGAAGACCTGCAGTGGCGCTTGCACGCCACACAGCGCCTGCCGTTCGCCTGCCCAGCTGATCGGCTGCGGTGACCACAGCGCATCATCGCTGCTCTGTGCGCGCGCCAGCGTGGCCACCACGCTGCTCCAGAGTTCGCCATGGCGGTCATCGCGCCCGGCCAGCACCCAGCGCCAGCTGTCGGTCAGCGGCAGCAGGCCGATGCGGCCGCTGCCAACCGCGCGCCAGCCACCGATGGCATTGCCGGCACGATCGTGCAGCAGCGCGTTGCTGCCCGGCGGCTGCAACGCCAGTGCTTCCAGCGAAGGCAGCGCGGCACTGTGCGAGCTGCGATCGGCCTCTTCGCCGTAGCCGGTCGGCAACGTGCCGGCGGCAAGCGGGCCACGGCGTGCGGCGAGGATCGCGCTCTCGCCATCGCCGGGAAGTTCGAGGGTGCCGCTGCTGCCATCGCCCTGCACGGGCAGGCCCAGATCGCGGAGACGCTGGCGCGCACTGGCCGAAGGTGCGCCCGCGCTGCGTATCAGCACGCCCAATCCATCGCGCAGCGCCTGGCGCACGGCGGCCAGCTGGCCCGCACTCAATGCCGCCAGGCTGCGTTCGTCCAGCAGCAGCAGATCGCTGCGCGTCAGCGATGCTGCATCGATCAACACCGGGCCATCGCCAACGCTGAGTCCGGCCCCGGTATCCGCCTGCACCTGCACACGGATGCCGGCATCGGCCGCCCAGCGGCGCAGGTACTTCAGCTCTGGGCCCGGCGCACTGGCGCGCACCAGCAGGCGCAGCGGTGCGGCCGGCAGGGTCTGCTGCGGCACCGGGACGCTGTCCACCACATGGCCGTCGGCATCGAGCAGGCGCAGCTTGAACACGCTGCGGCCTTCGGCGCGGGCGATACCGCTCAGCTGCACGCGGCCGTCGTCGGCAACGTCCGTGCGATCGACCACGCTGTCGGCCGGGTCGAGCAGTTCTGCTTTCGCCTTTGCCGCGCCACGCGCCTGGGCCAGTACTTCGAAGCGTGCACCGGGAGCCACATCGGCCGGTGGTTGCAGCGCGATCCAGCCGCGCGGTTCCGGTGCAGCCTGCCAACGTACATCCGGTGGCAGCAGCGCGTCGCGGTCCCGTGCGGCCAGGCCCGCACCGACCAGCGTCAGCGTGGAGGCTGGATGCTGGCGCAGCGCGGTGGCCAGGTCGGGTACGCGCTGTGCGCCGGGCACATCGGCAGCTTCGGGCAACAGCAACAGTGGGCTTTCGCTGGCTGGCAGTGCACCCGCCTTGTCGGCCCCAGCGCCGAGCACGACCAGGCCAGCGGCGGATCGCTGATGCGTCGGAGGTACCAGGCAGACATACAGCAGCATGGCAGCGGCGATCTGCAGTGCGATGCCGATCCAGCGGCGACCTCGGTGTGCTGTGCTTCCACGCAACTGGCGCACGCTGGCGATGACCACGACCACAGCAAGTGCCAGCGCAATCCACAGGTTCGGGCTGGAGGGGGTCATGGCTGCGCCTCCAGCGCATCGAGGTAGCGTTGGCCCATCGCATCGGCCGCACTGCGCCGCATCGCCTGCGGCAGTGGACGTTGCAGTGCCCGCCACAGCTGTGCGCGCAGGCGCAGGCGGCAGTCGTGGCAACCGGGCTCGATGCGCAGCTGCTCGATGGCGGCGGCCAGATCCAGTGCATCGGGCAGGTAGGCGGCGTTGCGCTGCTGCCAGGTCGCGAGCGCGTCGAGATCCGGTGCGCCGTTGTCATCGCCGAGGCGTTGCCAAGCTTCAACAATGGCCGGGTCCGGCGGCGTGCGCGCGGCCAACGGCAGTTCACGACTGGCCAGTCCGGCGCGATCACCGCCGAGTCGACGGCCTTCATCAATCGGTGGCAGCTCCGGCCCGACCCGGGCCAGATAAATGCGTTCGGCCTGCTGCACCTGCTTGATGAAGCCCAGCGCCTTGTTCGCGAAGGGCAATGCCTGTTCCGGACGGCCCTGGCGCAGCTCGCCTTCGGCCGACCACATCTGGTCCAGCGCGGCCTTCAACGTGGCGCGGGTCTGCGGATCGAGCAGAGTCGCCGCCTCGGCGTGGTCATGGGTGTGGCCATACTCGGAGAGCACGTCGGTGTCGCTGCCGAACACCGGTGGCGTATCGGCATTGGCCGGCTTGCCGCCGTGGTCGTGGCCATGCGCGTCGTGCGCGCCTGCATCGGCGCCATGGTCGTGATCGTGCTCGTCGTCATGGTCGTGGTCGTGGTCGTCTGCGGCCGGCGTATCGCTGGTGGGCAGGTCACTGGTCGGCGGTGGCTTCGGCGCACCTTCGCTTTCCTCGCCCAGGAACTGGCCGTAGCGCAGGCGCAGGATGCGCTGGTCGACACCGATCGCATCGCTGCGCTTCACGAAGTCCTCGGCGGCCAGGCTGCGTCGCTGCCGGATCAACGCTTCGGCATCGATGATGATCTGCCGCTGGCTGCGGAAGTACGCAGGCAGGGTCTTCTTGATGCGGCCCTCGAGCTCTGCACCGAGCGCGACTTCGGCGCTGGGCAGGCGCAGGATCACGCTGCTGCTGCGCCCGGTCTGCGGCGTGGGTGCATGATTGTCGCGCACCTCCAGCTGGGCGATCACATCGTTGCCGGGCTGCGTGCCCAGCGACGCCAGATCCAGGGTGTGGGCGAAACGCCGCGCGGTGGCTTCGCCGCTGCCGGCAAGCGTGACGCTGCGCTTCACGAAGGTGATGTTCTCACCGCTGCCCTGGGTGGTGGTGATCGACAGCGTTGCTTGCGCCGCGACACCGTAATCGTCGTTGGCTTCGAAGCGCAGTGCCCACTTTCGCTGCCCCGGCGTGCCCAGCACCAGGCTGGCCGTGGGCTCCAGTACGCGCACGCTGGGTGCACGGTCGGCCACCACATCCAGCCGATGCAGGCGGGTCTCTGCCAGTGCCGGTTCGCTCACCACGCGGTACAGCACCGGCGCGCGTGCCACATCCTGCGCCTGCCACTGTCCTTCGTGCTCGCTCAGCGGCAACCTGCGACCATCGTGGAACTGCAGCCATGCCTTGTCCGGTGCACGGTCGAAGCGCAGCGACCAGGACAGTCGGCTGTCGGCGGCGACCTTGGCGTCCAGCGCATTCTGGGTAAGCGTGGCCTGGCCGGTATAGGCCGGTGCGTCGATGCGCAGGCGGGTGGACTGCAGGCGTAGCGGGCCTGCGGCGGCCGTGCTGCCTGGCGCCGACGTGCGGACTGGCGCGGAACCGGGGTTCGAACGTGGCCAGCCGACTGCCAGCACAACAATGGCCAGGCCCGCGATCCAGCACAGCGCCAATGCCCCAGGCGGCCAGTGTGGACGCAGCTCCGGCATCGCGCGTTCCAGCGTGGCCAGCACATGCGCACGCTGGCGCTGCTGTAGCGGATTGAGCGTGGCGGCATCGGCGAACAGCAGATCGGCACTGTCCTCGCTGGCACCGCTGCCATCGAGCCGGCGCTGCAACCACTGCGGGTCCAGTTGGCGGGCACGTGCCGTGGCGAGCGCTGCGCAGGCTAGCAGACTGATTGTGCCGACGACGCAGGCGATATCGAAGCCTGCCAGACGCAGCGCCAGTACCGTTGCGGCCAGCGCCCACGGCAGGCACAGCAGCAGGGTGATGAGCGCACGGCGGCGGCGCGCGCGCTGCCAAGCGCGCTGCGGGGTGTTCATGCCCCCCCCCTGCGCTGGGCACTGCTGGCCATCCAGCGTTCCAGCGCGAACAGCAGCACGATGGCCAGCAACAGCCAAGGCGTCGGCTCACGCAGCGGTGGTGTTGCAGCAGGCAATGCGGCCCGCTGCGGTGCCTGGTCACGTGCATCGCCCAGGCGCGGAGCCGTGGGTGGCTGCAGCGCCAGCAGCAGGGCACGCGGCAACTTCGGATCGCGCAGCGCGGCGTTGCTCGTGGTATTCCAGTCGCCCGGCAGCGCCAGCAGATAGCCGTGGCCGACGTGTTGTTGCCACAGCAGCGGTGCGCCCTCCGCGTCGCGCAGCAGGATGCGGGCGTCGGCAGCGGGCTTGCCGGCGGTGATGACACGACCGCCGTCGCGCAGCCACGCCTGCCAGTTCGCCGGCAGTGCATCGCTGCGGCTCCACACGCCGATCTCGCCGCGTTCGGGCAGGGCATCCACCGACAGCGGAGCGAGCGGTGCCCGCACGCCCCACGCGCGCTGCATTGCGTTCAACCAGTGCTGGGCAGTGGCGGATGCCTCGCCGTGCGCGCGCAGCTGCGGCAATGCCGCTGCAGTCTGCGGAGGTGTGACCGGCATCGGCTGCGTGTGCCATTGCACGTCGCGCGACAGCTGCAGGCGGGCGCCATCCAGGCCGGGCAGGGGATCGGGAACGTGCACGGTCAACGCGGTGCCCGCGGGCAGCTGTGCGTCCAGTTCGCGCAACAGGCTGGGCAGGGATGCGCTGGATGCCGGTGGTGCCTGATCGATGGCGGGGAAGCCAGGTGCCAGCCAGTGCCAGTTGCCATCCTCGGCCGCTCCACGCAGTGCCGTAGCATCCAGTCCCGGCGCTACCACGGTCCATGCAGCGGGGGGCGCTGCCGGGCCCGTCAGCGCGGGCCGCGCCAGCAGCAGCGCCAATGCAGCCAGCAACATCAGCCGCACCAGAAGCAACGGCCAGTCATCGAAGCGGATGCGCTGGCGCGGCCGGACCTGTGCACGCAGCCAGCGCAGTGCAGCGAAATCCAGTGGCGTGTACGGGTGGCGCCGGGCCAGGTGGATCAGCAGCGGCAGCAGCCCTGCGGCGAGCGCGGCCAGGCCGAGCGGGAACAGCAGGGTCATGCAGCGCCCCCACGGCCGAACAGCGCCTGCAGCGGCTGGTCCAACGGTTGGTCGAGCCAGCCGGTGGCACTGGCGATGCCGCTGGCCTGCAGGCGCGCACGTAATGCGCTGCGTGCGTCAGCGAAGCGCTGCAGGTAATCGGCGCGGATCGCCGCGCCGTCGCCCAACAGTTCCTCGCCGGTTTCCGGGTCGCGGAAGCGGTGGCCGGCGTCGAACGGGAAGTCGCGCTCGTCGGCGGTCAGGATCTGCAGCAGTGCCACTTCGCGGCGTGCGCTGGCCAACTGTTCGAGCAACACGATGCCGGCGTCGTCGAAGCCATCACCGATTGCCAGCAGCAGGTCGCCCGGGCGCACGCGTTCCCACAGCGGGCGCAGGCGTTCGGCCGCAGGCCACCCACCGCGGGCCTGTAGGGCGTTCATTTGCAGATGCACACGGTCGCGCTGGCGCGCGCCGTTCGCTGCGGGTACCAGTTGCAGGCCATCGCCACTGATTGCCAGCAGGCCAAAGCGGTCGCCCTGTTGCTGGGCCAGTTCGACCAGGCATGCGGCCACGCCGCACATGTGGTCCAGGCGCGTGCGTTGCGGCGCCGCGCGATCGGCCTGGCCGGCCGAGGCGGTGGCATCGAGCAGCAGCCAGACCGTGATCGGGCTTTCGCGTTCGGATTCGCGCACGAAAAAGCGGTCCGAGCGCGCGTACAGCTTCCAGTCGATCTGGCGCAGTTCGTCCCCGGGCTCGTAGGCTCGGTACTGAGCGAATTCGAGACCGGCACCGCGGCTGCGGCTGGCGTGCTGGCCGATGCCGCTCGCCCCGCTGGCCAGGCGCGGCCGCAACCGCAGCAGGCGCAGGCGCGCACGCAGTTCCGGTGGCAGGGTCAACGGTGTACCTGCGTTCACGCGTGGCTCAACCCGGGAACGGCACGGCCTGCAGCAGCGCAGCGACCACGTCGTCGGCACGCTTCTGCTCGGCCTCGGCGGCGAACGACAGCAGCAGGCGATGGCGCATCACCGGTGCGGCCAGCGCCTGCACATCCTCACGGGTGGCGGCGAACCGGCCCTGCAGCAGCGCACGGGCCTTGGCGGCCAGCACCAGCGACTGCCCGGCACGCGGGCCGGCGCCCCATTTCACCCATTGGTTGATGGCGGCCGGCGCGCCGTCGCCCGGACGGCTGGCGCGTACCAGGCGGGTGATCCAGGCCAGCACATCGGGGCTGACATGCACCTGGCGCACCGCGGCCTGCAGGGCGATCACCGCTTCGGCATCCATCACCTTCGGCACCGCGTCGGTGGCACCGCCGGTGGTCTGTTCCAGGATCTGCCGCTCCTCTTCTTCGCTGGGGTAATCCACCAGCACATGCAGCAGGAAGCGGTCCAGCTGTGCTTCCGGCAGCGGGTAAGTACCCGCCTGCTCGATCGGATTCTGCGTGGCCAGCACGAAGAACGGCGCCGGCAGCGCGTAGGTGGTACCGGCGTAGCTGACCGTGCGTTCCTGCATCGCCTCCAGCAGCGCGGCCTGGGTCTTGGGCGGGGTACGGTTGAGCTCGTCGGCCAGCAGCAGGTGGGTGAAGATCGGGCCCTGCTGGAAGCGGAAATGGCGATGACCCGTGCCGTGGTCTTCCTCCAGCAGCTCGGTGCCGAGGATGTCGCTGGGCATCAGGTCGGGGGTGAACTGCACGCGCCGGAACTGCAGTTCCAGCGCCTGGCCGAGCGAGCGCACCAGCAGCGTCTTGCCGAGCCCGGGCGCACCTTCCAGCAGGCAGTGGCCACCGGCCAGCAGGCCGATCAGCAGCTGCTCGACCACCGTGTGCTGGCCCACCACGGCGCGTGCGAGCGCAGCGCGCAGCTCATCCAAGCGCGGCAGCAGGGAATCGAGGTCGGGGGTGGTCATGGGCGTGCAGGTCCTATCAATTGTTCAACGCGTACATCACGATGTTGACGCCGAAGCGGGTGTTGTCCTCGGCCAGGAAGCGCTTGTTGCGCCAGTCGTAGTCCCACTCGCAGCCATAGTCCTTGTTGCTGTAGAGCAGGCCCAGGCGGCCGTCGACCTCGATGCCCTTCAGGTAGTCGTGCACCAGGTCGTCGCCCCAGCCGTTGAGTTCGAAGCTGGTGGCGGGCGGGCCATCGGGGAAGCGGAAGAAGCTACGGTACAGCGCGTGGCTGTTGGGCAGCTTCTGCAGTGCCTTCGGACCAAACAGGCGACCCATCTGCGCCTCGAATGAGGTGGCGAACAGGCCGTCGATGTCATGGTTGCAGTCGTCGACGAAGACGAAGCCGCCGTTGCGCACGTAGCGCACGAAGTTCTGCCGTTCGGCGGCGTTGAACTCCACCAGCGTGTGCCCGGCCAGGTAGCAGAACGGCGCTTCCAGCATGCGCGGGTCGGCCAGGGCCACCACGTGTTCCTGCGGGTCCACCCGCAGCGAGGTGTAGTCGATCAGCGAGGTGATCAGGTTGGACGGCATGCGCGCGTCCACGTCCCAGTCACCGGAGTCGTACTGCAGGCGGGTGAACCAGAAGTCGTAGCGCGAACTGCGCGGGCCTGCCTGCGCGAAGGCCGGCAGCGCCGCCGCCGAAGCGGCAGCGGCCAACCAGCGCAGGCAGGCCCGGCGATCCATCAGACCGCGTCGGACAGCGAGGTGAAGGTGAAATCGCGCAGCTTCATCGGCGGGATCATCATCACGTAGCTGGATTCATCACCGGCCACGCGCACCGGCTTGCCCAGCTCTTCGATGTTGTTGAGCATGATCACCGGCGATTCGTTGAAGCGGAAGTTCTTCACCGGGTGCTTGATCTGGCCGTTCTCAATGTAGAAGGTGCCGTCGCGGGTGAGGCCGGTCAGCAGCACGGTCTGCGGATCGACCATGCGGATGTACCAGGTACGGGTGACCAGGATGCCCTTCTGGGTGCCGCGCACCAGTTCGGCGGTGCTCTTGTCGCCACCGCTCATCAGCAGGTTGCCCGGCGTGGCCTTGGCGGTCTTGCCCTGCTTCTGTGCCCAGAAGCGCGAGTAGTCCAGGTTGGCGATCCTGCCGTTCTCGATGATGGCCATGCGCTCGCGCGGCATGCCTTCGCCATCCCACGGCAGCACCGGTGCGTCCGGATGCCACGGGTCGGCGATCATGGTCACGCGCGGGTCGTAGACCTGCTCGCCCAGCTTGTTGCCCCCGCCCTTCTTCGACAGGAAGCTGCGACCTTCATCGGCCGAGCGTGCGCTGAAGAAGTTCATCATGAAGCTGATCAGGCCCGCGGCCGCGGCGGGCTCCAGGATCACCGTGTACTTGCCAGGTTCCAGCGCCTTGGCTTCGGCCGATTCGGTGGCCTTGCGCATGGCGATGCGGATGTCCTGATCGGCCTTGAAGTCGGCGGCATCCTTCAGGTTGCGGCCAACCCAGCCCGAACCACGGCCATCTTCGGTACGCACGGTGCAGGTGTAGTCGAAGTTGGTCGTGCGCTGGTAGGCGAAGTTGCCGTTGCTGTTGGCGGTGGCCTGGAAGCCCTGGCCGTCTTCGAGGAAGCCGGCGGCGATCAGGCCGTGGCCACGGCAAGGAGCGATCGAATCGGCGGCGACCTTGGCGCGGAAGGCCGGATCAATCGCTGCAGTGGACTCGCTGAAGGTCGGGCTGGCGCGGTAGCTCTGCTTGCCGATGGCCGGCATGAACTCCGGATTCTCCGGCGCCAGCCGGGCCAGATCCTCGGCACGACGCACCACGCGTTCCAGCGCGGCATCGTCGAACTCGTTGATCGAGGCCGTGCCGACGCGCTTGCCGAAGGCGACGGTGACTGCCAGCTCGGTGTTGTCGACGATGCCGCTGGTGGAGACATTGTTCAGCGCGAAACGGATGTTGCCGCTGATCGCGCCGGCCAGCACGGCGGTGCACTCGTCGGCCTTGGACAGGGCGATGACCTTGTCGAGGATGGCCTTGGCCTGGGCTTCGGTGAAGATACTCATGGTGTAAGGGCTCCTGACCGATCAGCCGAGGCTGCGTGCGGTGTTGATGACGTTGATGCCGTTGAAGCGCGCGGTGGACGAACCGTGCGAGACCGCCGAGACCTGGCCCGGCTGGCCCTTGCCATCGAAGAACGAACCGCCCAGGCGGTAGTCACGCTCGTCGGCCACGGCGGTGCAGGCATTCCAGAACTCCGGCGTGCGGATCTGGTAGGCCACGTCTTCCAGCATGCGGGTGATCTGGCCGTTCTTGATCTCGTAGAACAGCTGGCCGCCGAACTGCGCGTTGTAGCGCTGCTGGTCGATCGAGAACGAACCGTCACCGATGATGTAGATGCCGTTCTCCACGTCCTTGATCAGGTCCGGCACGCTCAGCGGCTTCTTGCCCGGTGCCATCGACACGTTGGCCATGCGCTGGAACTGCACGCTGGACCACGAGTCGGCGTAGCAGCAGCCGTCGGACTCGGTCTTGCCGAGGATGTGAGCCTGGTCGCGGATGGTCTGGTAATCCACCAGCTTGCCGTCGCTGATCAGGTCCCAGCGCTTGCACTTCACGCCTTCGTCGTCATACGCGACCGCGCCCAGGCTGCCCGGCTGGGTCTTGTCGGCGAAGATGTTGACCAGCTCGCTGCCGTACTGGAAACGCTGCTCGCGCTTGTCCAGGGTGGCGAAGCTGGTGCCGGCGTAGTTGGCCTCGTAGCCGAGCACGCGGTCCAGCTCCAGCGGATGGCCGATCGACTCATGGATGGTCAGCCAGGTATGCGACGGGTCGAGCACCAGATCGTACTTGCCCGGCTTGACCGACGGCGCCTTCAGCTTCTCCTGCGCCTGCTTGGCGGCGGCGATGGCGTCTTCCTTCATGTTGTAGGAAGAACTGTAGTTCACCACGCCATTCGGGCTGACCACCTTGCCGGCAGCCGCACCGTCCAGGTACTCGTAGCCCAGCCCCATCGGCGAGGACAGGCCCTCGCGGGTGCGGAACTTGCCACTGGCCTTGTCGATCGCGGTGACCGTCATCGGCGCCCAGATGCGATGCACGTCCTGGTCGATGTAGGAACCATCGGTGGAGGCGAAGTACTTCTGCTCGTTGACCAGGAACAGCATCGAGTTGACGAAGCTGGCACCGGCGCCCATCGCGGCGGCATTGACGTCCAGCAGCAGATCGACCTTTTCCTTGATCGGCACCTCCATCGCATTCTTGCGGATCGGCGTGCGCCAGCTCACCTCACCGACGCCCGGCGCCTTGGCCAGCTGCACCGGTGCCGTCTGCACGCCGGCGTTGGCCTTGGCGATCGCTGCGGCCTGCTGCGCGGCCCTGGCCACCTCGGCGGTGCCCAGCGCATTGGTGGCGGCGAAGCCCCAGGCACCGTTGACGATCACGCGGATGCCCACGCCGGTGGACTCGGTGTTCACCACGTTCTGCACCTTGTCCTCGCGGGTGATCACGAACTGCCGCAGGTAGCGGCCGATGCGCACATCGCAGTAGGTGGCGCCGGCGCTGCGTGCGGCCTGCAGTGCGGCGTCGGCCAGGCGCTTCTTCAGCCCCAGGTCCAGCGTGCTCTGCAGCTGTTCGGCGGCAATCGCCTTGCCGAAGAAGGAGGGCACGATCAGCCCACCCGCGGTAAGCCCGGTCAGGGCCAGGAAGTCACGTCTTTGCAAGGCTGCTCTCCATGTCGAAGGATGGGTGGCTCAAGCGCCGAGACTGCGCGCGGTGTTGATGATGTTGATGCCGTTGAAGCGGGTGGTGGACGAACCGTGCGAGACCGCCGAGACCTGGCCCGGCTGGCCCTTGCCATCGAAGAACGAACCGCCCAGGCGGAAATCGCGTTCATCGCAGATGGCGGTGCAGGCGTTCCAGAATTCCGGCGTGCGGATCTGGTAGGCCGCGTCCTCGACCATGCCGGCGATCTTCCCGTCCTTGATCTGGTAGTACAGCTGGCCGCCGAACTGCGCGTTGTAGCGCTGCTGGTCGATCGAATACGACCCGCGGCCATGGATGTAGATGCCGTTCTCCACGTCCTTGATCATGTCCTCGACGCTGAGTGGCTGTTTGCCCGGCGCCAGCGAGACATTGGCCATGCGCTGGAACTGGACGCTGGACCAGGAATCGGCATAGCTGCAGCCGTGCGACGCATCGCGGCCGAGGATATGGGCTTCATCGCGGGTGGCCTGGTAGTCGACCAGGATGCCGTCGCGCACCAGGTCCCAGCGCTGGGTCTTCACCCCTTCATCGTCGTAGCCGACCGCACCGAGGCTGCCCGGTTGGGTCTTGTCGGCGAAGAAGGTGACAATGTCGCTGCCCCAGCGGAAGCCGGCATCGCGCTTGTCCAGCGTGGCGAAGCTGGTGCCGGCGTAGTTGGCTTCGTAGCCGAGCACGCGGTCCAGCTCCAACGGGTGGCCGACGTTCTCGTGGATGGTCAGGAACAGGTTGGACGGATCCAGCACCAGGTCGTACTTGCCGGGCTTCACCGACGGCGCCTTCAGTTTCTCGCGCGCGTGGCGGGCGGCGGCGATGGCGTCTTCGACCGGGTCGTAGGAATCGCGGTAGGCGGTGATGCCGCCGGGCAGCTGGACCTTGCCACTCGCATCGCCATCAAGGAACTCGTAGCCCATGCCCATCGGCGAGGAGAGGCCGGCGCGGGTACGGAACCTGCCGCTGGCCTTGTCGATGGCAGTGGCGGTGAATGGCAGCCAGATGCGATGGATGTCCTGGTCGATGAACGAGCCGTCGCTGGAAGCGAAGTACTTCTGTTCGTTGACCAGGAACAGGGTGGAATTGATGTAGTCGGCGCCCGCATTCAGCGCGGCGGCGTTGAGCGCCAGCAGCAGCTCGACCTTGTCCTGGATCGGCACCGCCATCGCGTTCCTGCGGACCGGCGTCTGCCAGCGGACCTCACCCACCGACGGCGTCGGCGCCAGCTGCACCGGCCGGGTCTGGATGCCGGCGTTGGCGCGGGCGATCGCCGCCGCCTGCTCGACCGCAGCGCGCACGGCGGCCTCGGTCTGCTGATGGGTTGCAGCGAAGCCCCAGGCGCCGTTGACGATCACCCGCACGCCCACGCCGGACGATTCGCGGTTGGTCACGTTGCCGACCTGGTGTTCGCGGGTGATGACCGACTGGTTGAGATAGCGGCCGATGCGGACATCGCAGTAGCTGGCCTTGGCGGTGCGCGCGGCGGCGAGCGCCACGTCCGCCAGGCGCCGGCGCTGGGCGGTATCGACCGGTGCGAGCAGCTGCTCGGCGGCGATGGCGCGGGAATGCGGCAGCAGCAGGCCCGCCAGGCCCAGACCGGAAAAAGCCAGGAACTCACGTCGTTGCACAGCGTTTCTCTCTCTCGCTTGCGTGCGGTTGGCAACGGGCCGGACCGATCACGTCAACTCCTCGACTTTCGCCAGCGCGGCGCGTCCGGGCAAGTGACTGCAGTCATGGTTGGGAGGGTTTCGGCAGGGCTTGCAGCCCTGCACCTGCTTCAAGCCAAGGCAACGTCAACGTCAAAAGCGGGCATTCCGTGGGTGGGTGGGGCGGTGTCGGATTGCGGGGACGCCGTGAATCCGTCCATGAGGCTTGGCAGCCGCATCCATGCGGCTGACACCCCGCACTCCGACACCGCCCCACCTTCGACAGATTTCGTGTGCTGTTGGTGG
>NZ_JAOCEW010000056.1:0-20348 GCF_029841665.1 Stenotrophomonas sp. GD03819 | reverse complement strand
TCAGAACCAACGCTGGAACAGTTCCACCGTATAGCCCACCAGCTGCCCCGAACTGAAACCGAAGAATGCGATCGCTGCCAGCGCCGCGATCCAGTTGAACAGCATCAGCGCGCCATCGCGTTCCAGCAGCGCCAACGAGAACAGCAGCAGCTGGAAGCCGAACAGGAAGTTGGTGAAGGGAATCGGCAGCGACAGCAGCAGGCCCAGCAACACCAGCAGCAGGCCGCTGAAGGCGTGGGCGGGCAGCGGTGTCAGCAGTTGCGGCATGCGCGGTTTCAGCATCTTGTCCAGGCGCCGAAGCGGGCGGTCGATGCGGTCCAGGAAACGGTGCATGGTGCCGCGCTTTGGCCCGCGGCGGGCGATGAAGCCCGGCAGCCAGGGGCGGCGCAGGCAGCACAGCATCTGCAGGCCGATCAGGATCACCAATGGACCGCTGACCGCGCCGCCCATGCCCGGAATCGGAATGAACGAGGGCAGGATCGCCACGAACAGGAACACGCCGAACGCGCCCTGCTGCAGGTTGCACAGGATCTGGCCCAGCGGCATGTGCTCGGCCGGATCGCCGGAGGCGAACATCTCCAGCAGGGTGCGGATGCCCTCGTTGCGGTAGGCCGGGCGCTGGGCGCCCGGGCCCTGGCCGGCCTCAGGCGGTGAGCTCATCGGCCTGCTCGTCGGACAACGTGCGCAGCAGCAGCTTGTCCACCCGCGCACCGTCCAGGTCGACCACTTCGAAGCGCCAGCCGGCCCAGTCGAAGTACTCGCCCGCGTGCGGAATGCGGCCGAAGTAGTGGATGCACATGCCGGCCAGCGTGTAGTAGTCGCCGTCCTCGGCGTCGGGCAGGTCGTTGCTGCCGATCAGTTCGCGCACGTCTTCGATCGGCAGTGAGCCGTCCACCAGCAGCGAGCCGTCCTCGCGGGTCACCACCAGCGCATCTTCGTCGGCGTTCTCCACCGCCTGCAGGCGGCCGACCACGGCACCCATCAGGTCACTGATGGTCACCAGGCCCTGGATCTCGCCGTACTCGTCCACCACCAGCGCCATCGACTGCTGTTCCTCGCGGAAGATCTCCAGCAGCTTCATCGCGTGGGTTGATTCGGAAACGTACAGCGGTTCCCGCAGGGTCTGGAACAGCGCGTTGTCGCCGCGCGCCATGCGCGTGGCCAGCGATTTCAGTTCGAGCACGCCGACCACGTCCATGTCGTTGTCGCGGTACACCGGGTACCGCGAGAACTCGTGCTCGGCCATGATTTCCAGGTTGCGCTCCAGCCCGGCCTGGGTGTCGAGCCAGGCGATGCGGTTGCGCGGGGTCATCAGGCTGTCGGCGGTGCGGTCGCCCAGGCGCATCACGCGGTTCATCATGTCGCGCTCGTGGGCGTCGATCACCCCGGCCTCGTGGCTCTCGGCCACCAGCATGCGGATCTCTTCTTCGGTCACCGAGGCGACTTCATCCTTGCCCAGGCCGAACAGCCGCAGGACCAGCTGGGTCGTCTTGGACAACAGCCAGACGAAGGGCAGGGCCAACCTGGCCAGCCAGCTCATCGGCATGGCGACCAGGCCGGCAATGGCCTCGGAGCGGGTCAGGGCCAGGCGCTTGGGAACCAGTTCGCCGAAGATCAGCGTGATGAAGGTGATCAGCGAGACCGCCAGGGCGGTGCCTACCTCGCGCGCGTACGCAAAGCCGGGCATCAGGCCCTGCAGCCAGCCGGCGATCGCGTCGCCGATCGCATCACCGCCGAGGTAGCCGGTCAGCACGCCGATCACGGTGATGCCGATCTGCACGGTGGACAGGAAGCTCTCCGGCTTCTCCGACAGCTCCAGTGCCTTGGCGGCGCGCTTGGAGGTGGCGGCCATCTGCTTCAGGCGGCTCTTGCGCGAGGTCATGACCGACATCTCGGACATGGCGAAGAAGCCGTTCAGGAGAACCAGCGCGAAGACAATCAGGATCATTTCAAACACGGGCATCGTCCCCGGTTGGTGGCAGGGAGGGCGGGTGCTTGCGATGGCGGCTGGCGCTCAGGAACAGGGTCCGGCGCGGCGCAGGGGGATAAGGGTCGTCGTCCATAAGGTGCGCCCGAGGGCGCGCTGGCATCTTAGCAAAGGGGCGTGGCAGGGTGGCAACCGCCTGTTCAGGTTGGGGGCTCCAGAGCCCCGAAAGGGTACGGGGATACCCGTGATGGTCATCTAGCCGTCATAATTCCGTCTGGTGCCGTCCTTCCCGCGACGGCTGACAGGTTTCTCAATGTTCTCTCTGCAGACCATTTTCGGTTCCGGCAAACAGTTCTACACCCTGCTTGATGAGGCTGCCGTCGCGGCCTCCGACGCCGCCAAGGCGCTGCATTCCATGCTGCGCGAGGCCGACCGCCAGCCCGCGCTGGACGCCTTCAAGCTGGCCCGCCTGCGCGAGCGCGCGGCCTCGGACAAGATCAGCCAGGCGCTGGTAGACAGCTTCATGACCCCGATCGAGCGCGAAGACATCGAAGCGCTGGGTTCGGCCCTGTACAAGATTCCGAAGCAGATCGAGAAGTTCGCCGATCGCTATTCGCTGGCCACGACCCACCTGGAGCACATCGACTTCGCGCCGCGCGCGGCGATGCTGGAACAGGCTGCCGGCGTGGTGGTGGAGATGGTCGCCGACCTGCGCCACATGAACCTGGACCGGATGACCGCGCTCAACGAGAAGCTGCGCTCGCTGGAGAACGAGGCCGACCGCCTGATGCTCGAGCTGTACCGCGACATCTATTCCGGTCGCCTGGACAACCTGCAGATGTTCCTGCTGAAGGAATTCTTCGAGATCCTGGAAAAGGCCATCGACCGTTGCCGCGAGGCCGGCGTGGTGGCGTACCAGATCGTGTTGAAGAACAGCTGACGGACGCCGCCGCATGTTGACCCTTGTCCTGGTGGTGATCCTGGCCGCGCTCGTTTTCGAGTTCATCAACGGCTTCCACGACACCGCCAACTCCATTGCCACCGTGGTGGCGACCAAGGTGCTCTCGCCCGGCTGGGCGGTGATGCTGGCCGCCTTCATGAACCTCATCGGCGCGTTGACCGGTACCGCGGTGGCGCTGACCATCGCCTCGGGCCTGCTCAACACCAACGTGGTCGACGTCACTCCGCAGGTTATCCTGTGCGCCCTGCTGGGCGGCATCATCTGGAACCTGATCACCTGGTGGAAGGGCCTGCCGTCCTCGTCCTCGCACGCCCTGATCGGTGGCCTCTGCGGCGCCGGCCTGGCTGCGGCCCACAACAACTGGGACGCCCTGATCTGGTCCGAGCGGCTGGGCAGCTGGGCGCAGAACAAGGGCCTGCTGTGGAAGGTGTTCGTGCCGATGATCACCTCGCCGATCGCCGGCTTCCTGCTCGGCATCGTGGTGATGGTGCTGCTGTGGGCGCTGATCGCCGGCCTGGCCAAGATCGGTGGTGCCATCGGCCGCCTGGCCCGCCCGCGCATCGTCAACGCGTTCTTCGGCAAGGCGCAGATCGCCTCGGCGGCCTACATGGGCTTTGCCCACGGCCACAACGATGCGCAGAAGACCATGGGCATCATCGCCATGACACTGATCGGTGCAGAAGCCACCGGCGCACTGAACGACCTGCCGTCCTGGCTGGCCTTCATGCACCCGGATGCGCATGCCGGTGACGGCATCGCGATGTGGATCGTGCTGACCTGTGCGGTGGTGATGGCTGCCGGTACCGCCTCGGGTGGCTGGAAGATCATCAAGACCCTGGGCCACAAGATGGTCAAGCTGCACCCGATCCACGGCTTCGCCGCGGAGACCAGCTCGGCCACCATCCTGACCCTGGCCGCCCACTTCGGCATGCCGGTCTCGACCACGCACAGCATCTCCACCGCGATCATGGGCGTCGGCTTCGCCAAGAACCCGCGCTCGCTGAAGTTCGGCGTGATCGAACGCATCGTCTGGGCCTGGATCCTGACCATCCCGGCAGCAGGCGGTTGTGCGTACCTGATCCTGAAGCTGTTCGAGCTGGTCGGCTGGACCTGATCTGCACGCACACGTTGCACAAAAAAAGCCCGCCGTATTCCGGCGGGCTTTTTTCATGGGCAGATCATTCTTCCGTATCAAGCGTGTCGACCAAGGTCGACACCCACCAGAGCAGTGCACGACGCCGTTCCGACAGTTCGCGGAGATCTGTCGAAGGCGGGGCGGGGCCGGTTGTGGGGGTGTCCGCGGCATGGATGCCGCGGCCAAGCCCCCAGGGACGGGTTTACGGCGTCCCCCGCAACCGGCCCCACCCCGCCCAACCACGGAAAGCCCGCTTTTGCCGTTGCCGTTGATTCGGCGGGTGCCGGGCCGCAGGCCCGGCCGAACCCCTCAATTACGCTGGAACAGCGCCTGCACATCCTTGCGGAACGCCGCCTGGCTGTCGGCCCGGCTGTAGAACATGTGCCCACCCGGATAACTACGCACCTGCACCCGGTCCGGATTGCTGCCCATCGCCGGCATCTGGTCCACCGTCAGGATCGACCCCATGAACGGGCACGACAGGTCGTTCCACCCATGCACGATCAGCACCTGGAGGTGCGGGTCGATCGCCACCGCCTGGCGCAACTGGGTCACCGCGCCCTGGCGCAGCTCGCCGTTGCGGTCCCACAGCCGGTTCACGTCGTAATTCAGCGCCTGGTAGCGCGCATCCACCTTCCAGCCGACCACGCGCGTCACGAAGTCGACCATCGCCGTGGTGGTCGGTGCAATGATGCTGTCCAGCAGCGGATCATTGGCGCGCTGCTCCGGATCATTCGGGAACGGATCGAACGCGGTCACGTTCGAGTCGTAGCGGCTGCCCAGCGTGCCCTTGTCGCGGAACACCTCACGCAGATAGGCCTGCGTCTCCAGGCGGCCACCGGCGCGGCGCACGAACTGCGGGTCCAGCCCGGTCAGCTCGGTTACCCGGTGCAGCATCGCCTCGGTCGCCTGCGGGTCGCTGCGGCCCTTCATCAGCGCGGTGGCGTAGTCGCCACGGGTGTACTCCACCACGTCACGCATCGCTGCATCCGTCAGCTTGCCCTGGCGCTCCAGGTGCGCTGCAGCGATCGACGGCAGCGTCTGCATCCACGCCATCGGCGAGACATCGGCGTTGTCTTCCAGGGTCGGGCTCAGGTAGGGCGAGACCAGCACCAGGCCGTTCATCGCCACGCCCAGCCGGGTCTGCAGGAAGTGGGTGATGCGGGGGCCACGGTAGCCACCGTAGCTCTCGCCGGTCAGGTACTTGCGTGCGCCCATGCGCTGGTTGCGCAGCAGCCAGTCGTAGATCGAGCGCGACAGGTATTCGATGTCAGCGCTGGGGTTGTACAGCTGCTTCTTCGCTTCGTCATCGCCGATGCGCGCGCGGCTGAAGCCGGTGCCCACCGGATCGATGAACACCAGATCGGTGAAGTCCAGCCAGGTGCCGGGGTTGTCGTGCAGGGTGGCGGGTGCCGAGGCGCTGTCACCCTCCGAACCAAAGGTGACCACCTTGGGTCCGATTGCGCCCATGTTGAGGTAGACCGACGATGCACCCGGGCCGCCGTTGAGCGCGAAGGTCACCGGCCGGTCCTTGCCCGGCATCGTATAGGCGGTGAACACCACATCGGCGATCACCTTGCCTTTTGCATCACGCACCGGCAGGGTACCGACGGTGGCGGTGTAGTCCAGGGTGCGGCCCGCCAGGCGCATGCTCTGGCGGGCCGAGGCATCGGCGGGCAGCGCAGTCGCTTCGGTCTTGTCGTCTTTCGGATCGGCCTTGGCCTCGGCGTCAGGCGCGGCCAGCACGCTTGCAGGGGCGATGAGCAGGCCGACGCAGAGCGCGGCAGTATGCAGCAGGGACTTCATGGCACCGGATTGGCAGCGGAAGGGGGTTCCGATGCTAGGCCGGTGGCGGGCATGCCGTATGTGTCCAAAGGCATGGCCGCGCGTCGAGGCCGCCACTGGCCAGATTGGGTCAAGCGGGCAGAGGAGTGCGCACGTCGTCGTCGGCCAGCAGGCCGTATACCGCCGAATCGGACAGTTCGCCCTGGATGCGCCAACGCTGGCGCAGCACGCCCTCCAGGTGAAAGCCCAGCCGTTCAAGCACGTGTGCCGAGGGCCGGTTGCGCGGGTCGACTTCGGCTTCCACGCGATGCAGGTGCAGGGTCTGGAACAGGTAGTCCAGCAGGTGCTGAAGCGCTTCGTGCATGTAGCCTTGGCCCTGCCTGTCGGGGGCCAGCAGGTAGCCGATCTCGGCACGTGCGGCATCGCGGTCCAGGGCGAACACCACGCAGATGCCCAGCAACGGTCCGTCCAGCGTTTCGCGCACGGCCAGCTTGAGCTGGGTGCCGGTGGCCTGTGCGGCCAGGTCATCGTCGATCTGCGCACGCGCCTCGGCCGGTCGTGTCCACGCCGGGTGGTTCCAGAATCGCATCACGTCCGGATCGGACTGGATCGCGAACAGGGCGGCCGCATCGTCGCGGCGGATCGGGCTCAGGACCAGGCGTGCGCTGTGCAGCGGCAGGCCCGGGAACAGCAGCGAGTGGCTGGCCAATACGATGATCCACGCGGATGGACGCGCATTATGGCGCTGCCGGGTTTGCCGATGGGGGCGGGATCTCTGTAGAGCCGAGCCGATGCTCGGCTGCCCGGCACGGCGCGGAATGCAGCCGAGCGTGGGCTCGGCTCTACAGGAGGGCTGCGGGAGTCAGACTTCCAGCGAAGCCAGGTCGCCCTTCGACTCCAGCCAGCCCTTGCGGTCGGATGCACGCTTCTTGGCCAGCAGCATGTCCATCAGCGAGCGGGTCTGCTCGCCGTCGTCCACGGTCAGCTGCACCAGGCGGCGGGTGTCGGGGTGGATGGTCGACTCGCGCAGCTGTGGCGGATTCATCTCGCCGAGGCCCTTGAAGCGGGTGACGTTGATCGCACCCTTGATCTTCTCGCGTTCGATCTTGTCCAGCATCGAGCGCTTTTCTTCCTCGTCCAGGGCGTAGAACACCTGCTTGCCCACGTCGATGCGGAACAGCGGCGGCATGGCCACGAACACGTGGCCGGCATCGACCAGCGCCGGGAAGTGCTTGAGGAACAGCGCGGTGAGCAGGGTAGCGATGTGCAGGCCGTCCGAGTCCGCGTCGGCCAGGATGATGACCTTGCCATAGCGCAGGCCGGCAATGTCGTCCTTGCCCGGGTCGCAGCCGATGGCCACGGCCAGGTTGTGCACTTCTTCCGACGCCAGCACGCTGTTGGAGGACACTTCCCAGGTATTGAGGATCTTGCCGCGCAGCGGCAGGATCGCCTGGAAGTCCTTGTCGCGCGCCTGCTTGGCGCTGCCGCCTGCCGAGTCACCCTCCACCAGGAACAGCTCGGTGCGCGACAGGTCCTGGCTGATGCAGTCGGCCAGTTTGCCGGGCAGGGCCGGGCCTTGGGTGACCTTCTTGCGGACGACCAGCTTTTCGGTCTTCAGGCGCGCACTGGCGCGTTCGATGGCGATCTGGGCGATCTTCTCGCCCAGTTCCACGTTCTGGTTCAGCAGCAGGCTGAAGGCATCGTGGGCGGCGCCTTCGATGAAGCCAGCAGCCTGGCGCGAGGACAGGCGTTCCTTGGTCTGGCCGCTGAACTGCGGGTCGGTCATCTTCAGCGACAGCACGAACGACACGCGGTCCCACACGTCTTCCGGGGCCAGCTTGACGCCACGCGGCAGCAGGTTGCGGAAGTCGCAGAACTCGCGCAGCGCCTCGGTCAGGCCGGTACGCAGGCCGTTGACGTGGGTGCCGTGCTGGGCAGTGGGAATCAGGTTGACGTAGCTTTCCTGCACCAGCTCGCCTTCCGGCAGCCAGGCCACGGCCCAGTCAACAATTTCGGTGTCCTTCTTCAGGTTGCCGACGAACAGCTCGGCCGGCAGCATCTCGCGATCGCCCAGTTCCAGCTTCAGGTAATCGCGCAGGCCGTCTTCGTAGTACCAGGTATCGACTTCACCGGTGGCTTCGTCGGTCAGCTTCACGGTCAGGCCCGGGCACAGCACGGCCTTGGCGCGCAGCAGGTGCTTGAGCGCGCGCACCGCGAACTTGGGCGTGTCGAAGTACTTCGGGTCGGGCCAGAAGCGCACGCGGGTACCGGTGTTCTTCTTGCCGACGCTGCCGACCACTTCCAGCGGGGTGGCACGGTCGCCGTTGCGGAAGGTGATGCGGTGTTCGGCACCTTCGCGCTTGATGTGCACTTCCACCAGGGTCGACAGCGCGTTGACCACGCTGACGCCGACGCCGTGCAGGCCGCCGGAGAAAGTGTAGTTGTTGTTGCTGAACTTGCCGCCGGCGTGCAGGCGGGTGAGGATCAGCTCGACGCCCGGGATCTTCTCTTCCGGATGGATGTCCACCGGCATGCCGCGGCCGTCATCGCTGACCTCCACGCTGCCGTCCTTGTACAGGGTGATCTCGATCGAGCGGGCGTGGCCGGCGAGGGCCTCGTCCACCGAGTTGTCGATCACTTCCTGCGCCAGGTGGTTCGGGCGCGCGGTGTCGGTATACATGCCGGGACGGCGCTTGACCGGGTCAAGGCCGGACAGGACTTCAATATCGGCGGCGTTATAACGGGCGTTCATCTGTCTTCGAAAGCTTGGAGCGACGGGCAAGTGTGGGGTCTGGCACGGGATTTTGCACGCCTGCGGTTCAGTCTCGGCGACGCAGAGGGGGTAAAATGGCAGCCGCTGGAATCTGAACGCCGGCGACCCCCGTTGGGTCGAAACATCCAAGCCGTACCGCGAGGAGGACCTCATGAAGAAGTTGCTGACCATTGCGATCCTGGCCGCTGCCGCCGTTGCGGTGCCGCTGGTGATGGCGCAGAACGCCGGCCAGCCGGCCCCGCAGCAGGGTGACCAGGCCGACAAGGCACAGGCCGAAGCCGATGCCAAGGCCAAGCGCCGCGCCCAGGCCAATGCCGAAATGAAGGCGCAGGGCCAGCCGGCCCCGCAGCAGGAAGAGGAAGAAGAGGCGAGGAAGAAGAAGTAATCCTTCCGCCCTCTGAAGCCCTTGCCGCAAGGGATTCGCCCCCCGACGCCCCGCCCAGCGGGGCGTTTCTTTTGGGTGATGGCCGCAACTGCCTCTTGGGTTGGCGGCCATCAATCTGTAAACTACGGCTTTCCGGGAGTAAGTGCGTGTCCACCCTTTGCGAATGGGCTGGCACGACCATGCGTGGTCGCCAGCAATGCGGGTCGCAGGTGACGGTCGATATGACCGGCACGGCCGCCCCGACCTCGCAGGGTGGTCCCCGTCCGGCGCCTGCCGCCGCACGGCCCAGCACCTCCCTCGCTGCCCCAGCGAACCGGAAAACCCCCTTCAAGCTCCATGCCCGCCCTCGGGGTGCGCGTGGTGCTGCCGTTTTCCATTTCCAGACAGGATGCTTGCAGCCATGACTCCCTTGATTTTCGTAACCGGCGGCGTGGTGTCCTCGCTCGGCAAAGGCATTGCCGCTGCGTCACTGGCCGCCATTCTCGAAGCCCGTGGCCTGAAGGTCACGATGATGAAGCTCGACCCGTACATCAACGTCGACCCGGGCACCATGAGCCCGTTCCAGCACGGTGAGGTCTACGTCACCGACGACGGCGCCGAGACCGACCTCGACCTGGGCCACTACGAGCGCTTCGTGCGCACCCGCCTGAGCCGCAAGAACTCGGTCACCACCGGCCGCATCTACGAGAACGTGATCCGCAAGGAGCGCCGCGGCGACTACCTGGGCGCGACCGTGCAGGTCATTCCGCACATCACCGATGAAATCCGCCGTTGCATCGACGAAGCCACCGAAGGCTACGACGTGGCGCTGGTCGAGATCGGCGGTACCGTCGGCGACATCGAGTCGCTTCCGTTCCTGGAGGCGATCCGCCAGGTGCGCACCGAGCGTGGCCCGGAGAAGGCGCTGTTCATGCACCTCACCCTGGTGCCGTACATCGGCGCCGCCGGTGAGCTGAAGACCAAGCCGACCCAGCACTCGGTGAAGGAACTGCGCTCGATCGGCATCCAGCCGGACGTGCTGCTGTGCCGCTCCGAGCAGGCGGTGCCGGATTCGGAGCGCCGCAAGATCGCCCAGTTCACCAACGTTTCCGAGCGCGCGGTGATCAGCGTGCCGGACGTGGACGTGCTGTACCGCATTCCGTCGGGCCTGCACGCGCAGGGCCTGGACGAAATCGTGGTCAACCAGCTGAAGCTGGCCGACAAGGCCGGTCCGGTCGATCTGTCGATGTGGGAAGACGCGGTCGACGCCACCCTGCACCCGTTGGACGAAGTGACCATCGCCGTAGTCGGCAAGTACGTGGACCATCAGGACGCCTACAAGTCGGTCGGTGAAGCACTCAAGCATGGCGGCCTGCGCCAGCGCACCAAGGTCAACCTGAAGTGGCTGGAAGCACAGGACCTGGAAGGCACCGACATGGCCGCACTGGCCGATGTTGACGGCATCCTGGTGCCGGGTGGCTTCGGTGACCGTGGTTTCGAAGGCAAGGTGCAGACTTCGAAGTTCGCCCGCGAGCAGCACGTGCCGTACTTCGGCATCTGCTACGGCATGCAGGCGGCCGTGGTCGATTACGCGCGCAACGTGGTCGGCCTGGAGGGCGCCAACAGCACCGAGAACGACCGCCAGTCGCCGAACCCGGTGATCGGCCTGATCACCGAATGGCGTACCGCCACCGGCGATGTCGAGAAGCGTGACGACAAGAGCGACCTGGGTGGCACCATGCGCCTGGGCCTGCAGGAGCAGCGCCTGAAGCCGGGCACGCTGGCCCGCGAGCTGTACGGCAAGGACGTGGTCGCCGAGCGCCACCGCCACCGTTACGAGTTCAACAACCGTTACCGCACCCAGCTGGAAGACGCCGGCCTGGTGATCGCCGGCAAGTCGATGGACGACACCCTGGTGGAAGTGGTTGAGCTGCCGCGCGATGCGCACCCGTGGTTCCTGGCCTGCCAGGCGCACCCGGAATTCCTGTCCACGCCGCGTGACGGCCACCCGCTGTTCATCGGTTTCATCCGTGCCGCGCGCGAGCGCAAGGCCGGTGGCAAGCTGCTTTCCGAAGCGCGCGCCTGACTTGTGAATGGGGGCTTCGGTCCCCATCCTGCATGCTTCAACCCCCAGCGCACCGGCCCGGCCGGTGCTGCGGACAACAAGGAAACGCCATGAAACTGTGTGGATTCGAGGTCGGGCTGGACCAGCCCCTGTTCCTGATCGCCGGCCCCTGCGTAATCGAGTCGATGCAGCTGCAGCTGGATACCGCCGGCAAGCTGAAGGAGATCACCGACAAGCTCGGCGTCAACTTCATCTTCAAGTCCAGCTTCGACAAGGCCAATCGCACCTCGGGCACCGCATTCCGCGGCCCGGGCATGGAAGAAGGCCTGAAGGTCCTGGCCGAGGTCAAGAAGCAGATCGGCGTGCCGGTGCTGACCGACGTCCATGAGTACACCCCGATGGACGAAGTGGCCTCGGTGGTGGACGTGCTGCAGACCCCGGCGTTCCTGGTCCGCCAGACCGACTTCATCCGCAAGGTGTGCTCGGCCGGCAAGCCGGTCAACATCAAGAAGGGCCAGTTCCTGGCGCCGTGGGACATGAAGCCTGTCGTGGAGAAGGCCAAGGCCACCGGCAACGAGCAGATCATGGTCTGCGAGCGCGGTGCCAGCTTCGGCTACAACAACCTGGTCAGCGACATGCGTTCGCTGGCGGTGATGCGCGAGACCGGTTGCCCGGTGGTGTTCGACGCCACCCATTCGGTGCAGCTGCCGGGCGGGCAGGGCACCAGTTCTGGTGGCCAGCGCGAGCACGTGCCGGTGCTGGCCCGTGCTGCCGTGGCGGTGGGCATCTCCGGCCTGTTCGCCGAGACCCATCCGGATCCGTCCAAGGCACTGTCCGATGGCCCCAATGCGTGGCCGCTGGACCAGATGGAAGCGCTGCTCGAGACCCTGATGGAGCTCGACGCGGTGACCAAGAAGCACGGCTTCTCGCGCTTCGCGTGAGTCGTGACCCGTGGCTGGCGCTGGAATCCCAGCGCCGCCGCCGGCACTGGAAGCAGTGGCCGTGGGGCTTGATCGCACTGGCCCTGGCCGTGCTGTTCACCGTGGGCATGTTCGGGCTGGTGCTGATCGGCGCCGCATCCGTGCGGCCACCGGGTGATGGTGGCAGCGCGCTCAATCTGCGCGCGTACTTCATTGCGCTGATGGTCGCGGAGTTGGTGGCGGCCGTAGGCTGCATCACTGCCGCTGTGCTGGCCTGGCGGCTGAATCGCGGCAAGGTGGCCGCTGGGCTGGCGATCATCCTGCTCTCGCTGTGGCTGGGCGCCCTGTTCTACGGATTGCTTTGATGAATACGACCACATCGGCGCGCGGCTGGCCCTGGGGCCTGATCGCCCTGGGGCTGTCCGTGTTGACCTGGATCGCGCTGGTGGTGGGCGTGCTGGCCTTCACCGCGGGTTTCCGGCCGCCGGGGGACGGAGACAACGGCGTGCAGGCCACGCAGTGGTGGTTGCTGGGCGCGCTGGTCACGATGGCGCTGTCCTTCCTGGGCAGTCCGGTGGCGATGGTGCTGGCTTGGCGACGGCGGCGTGGCCCCATCCTGGCGGCGATTGCTGGTGCGTTGCTGGTGATGCTGGTATCGATGGTCCTGATCGTGATCGGGTCCAGCTGGGGCTGAAGCCGCCTGCGCCATTTGGCAAGTGGCGGGCAGCCGGGGATAATCACGCGGCATTCGTTTTGTCGCCCCCTCTCCAGACAGGTAACCGGCCCGACCATGAGTACGATCCGCAGCATCCACGCCCGTGAAATCCTCGACAGCCGTGGCAACCCCACGCTGGAAGCCGAAGTCATCCTGGAGGACGGTTCGTTCGGTCGTGCCGCGGTTCCCTCCGGCGCCTCGACCGGCACCAAGGAAGCGGTCGAGCTGCGTGACGGCGACAAGACCCGTTACCTGGGCAAGGGCGTGCGCAAGGCCGTCGACAACGTCAACACCACGATTGCCGCCGCGCTGAAGGGCGTCGAGGCCACCGACCAGGCCGGCCTCGACCGTCGCCTGATCGACCTCGACGGCACCGAGAACAAGGGCCGCCTCGGCGCCAACGCACTGCTGGGTGTTTCGATGGCCGCCGCGCACGCCGCTGCCGCATCGAGCAAGCAGGCGCTGTGGCAGTACCTGGCCGCCAAGACCGGCGTGACCCCGTCGCTGCCGGTGCCGATGATGAACATCATCAACGGCGGTGCGCATGCCGACAACAACGTCGACTTCCAGGAGTTCATGGTGCTGCCGGTCGGCTTCACCTCGTTCTCCGAAGCGCTGCGCGCCGGTACCGAAATCTTCCATTCGCTGAAGTCGGTGCTGAAGGGCCACGGCCTGAGCACGGCGGTCGGCGACGAAGGCGGCTTCGCGCCGGACTTCCGCAGCAACGTCGAAGCGCTGGACACCATCCTCGAAGCGATCGGCAAGGCCGGCTACACCGCCGGTGAAGACGTGCTGCTGGGCCTGGACGTGGCTTCCAGCGAGTTCTTCGAGAACGGCAAGTACAACCTGGTCGGCGAGAACAAGCGCCTGACCTCCGAGCAGTTCGTCGACTTCCTCGCCGACTGGGCCGCGCAGTACCCGATCATCACCATTGAAGATGGCCTGGCCGAGAACGACTGGGCCGGCTGGAAGCTGCTGACCGACCGCATCGGCAAGAAGGTGCAGCTGGTCGGCGACGACCTGTTCGTGACCAACCCGAAGATCTTCCAGGAAGGCATCGACTCGGGCACCGCCAACGCGATCCTGATCAAGGTCAACCAGATCGGTACCCTGAGCGAAACCCTGGAAGCGATCGCCATGGCCGATCGCGCCGGCTATGCCGCCGTGGTCTCGCACCGTTCGGGCGAAACCGAAGACACCACCATCGCCGACATCGCCGTGGCCACCACCGCCACCCAGATCAAGACCGGCTCGCTGTGCCGCAGCGATCGCGTGGCCAAGTACAACCAGCTGCTGCGCATCGAGGAAGCCCTCGGCGCCGGCGCGCGTTACGCCGGTCGTGACGCGTTCGTTTCGCTGAAGCGCTGAGCCGATGCGCGACTGGCGCTGGATGCTGCTGGTGCTGGCCCTGCTGCTGGGCTGGCTGCAGTACCGCTTCTGGTTCGGTCCGGGCAATTCGGGCGAAGTGATGATGCTCGAAGCCCAGGTCACCAACCAGGAGCGGGACAATGAGGGCCTGCAGCAGCGCAACGATGCGCTGGCTGCCGAAGTGAAGGACCTCAAGGAAGGCCAGTCCGCCATCGAGGAACGCGCGCGCAGCGAGCTGGGCATGATCAAGCCCGGCGAGAAGTTCTACCGCGTGGTCGAGGATGCGCCGGTGCATCCGGCGCAGCCTGCGGCAGGTGTCAGCGCGCAGGTCGGCGAGCACCCGGCGGACGTGCCATGAGTGCGGCGATCTGGGTCGTGGTTCCGGCTGCTGGCCGTGGCACCCGCTTCGGCGCGCCGTTGCCCAAGCAGTACCTGCAGGCAGGTGGACAGATCCTGCTCGCCCATACCCTGGACGCCCTGCTGGCGCACCCGGCTGTGGCCGGTGCGATGGTGGTGATCGGCCAGGACGACGCCGACTGGCCGGGCTGGAACGAGTGGGCGGGCAAGCCGGTGCTGACCTGTGTCGGGGGGGCGACCCGTGCAGCCTCGGTGCTGGCCGGGTTGCAGGCGCTGCCGGAGTCGGTGCGCGCCGATGAGTTCGTGCTGGTGCATGACGCAGCCCGACCGAACCTGTCCCTGGCCGATCTCGGCCGCCTGCTTGAAGTCGGCCGTGCCGACCCGGTTGGCGCGATCCTGGCCGCCCGGGTGCGCGACACCCTCAAGCGTGCGGGTGACGACGGTGGCATCGACGGCACCGAGCCGCGCGAGCGCCTGTGGCGCGCACTGACCCCGCAGCTGTTCCGTCGCCATCAGCTCAGCCGCGCGCTGTCCGAAGCTGCCGCCGCCGGTGTTGAAGTCACCGACGAGGCCATGGCCATGGAGCGCCAGGGCCAGCGCCCGCTGCTGGTGGAAGGCAGCGAGGACAACTTCAAGGTCACCACCCCGGCCGATCTGGACCGGTTCGAATTCGTACTTTCCCGCCGCGCCAGCTGATTGCCCGCGCGGCCCTGCTGCAAGGGTTGCATCCATGAGCACCGCACCTTTCCCGCCCGTCCGCATCGGCCAGGGCTATGACGTCCATGCCTTCGGTGAAGGCGATCACATCATGCTCGGTGGCGTGAACGTACCGCACAGCTGCGGCGTGCTCGCACACAGCGACGGCGACGTGATCCTGCACGCTCTGTGCGACGCGATGCTGGGCGCACTGGCGCTGGGTGACATCGGGCAGCATTTCCCGCCAAGCGACAGCCGCTGGAAGGGCGCCGACAGCAGTGATTTCGTGCGCCACTGCGACAGCCTGCTGCGTGAGCGTGGCTGGCGTGTCGGCAACACCGACATCACCGTGATCTGCGAGCGGCCCAAGGTCGGCCCGCATGCGCTGGCCATGCGTGAGCGCATCGGCGAGCTGCTGCAGTTGCCGCTGGATGCGGTCAGCGTCAAGGCCACCACCTCGGAAAAGCTGGGCTTCACCGGCCGTGGTGAAGGCATCGCCGCGCAGGCCGTGGTGCTGCTGGTGGCCGCATGATTCCCCTGCCGCTTGCATTCGGTGCGCCATTGCTCACAGCGCGCATCCGCACCACGCCGGACGATTTCCAGGTGGACGAACTGCCGGCCTTCGAGGCCACCGGCGAAGGTGAGCACCTGCTGCTGCACATCCGCAAGCGCGGCGCCAACACCGTGCATGTGGCCAAGGTGCTGGCCAAGTGGGCCGGCCTGCCGGAAATGGCGGTCAGCTACGCCGGCATGAAGGATCGTCACGCGGTCACCACCCAGCGTTTCAGCGTGCACCTGCCCAAGCGCATTGCGCCGGACCTGGCCGAGTTGGCCAGTGATGAGATCGAAGTGCTTGAAGCGACCTGGCATAACCGCAAGCTGCAGCGTGGCGCACTGGCCGGCAACCGTTTCAAGCTGGTGTTGCGTGAAGTGCAGGGCGATGCCGCAGCGATCAGCGAACGCCTGCAGCAGGTTGCCGAGCGCGGCCTGCCGAACTGGTTCGGCGAGCAGCGCTTTGGCCGCGACGGCGGCAACGTACCGGCGGCACTGGCGATGTTCGGTGGCCGCCGCATGCGCAAGGATCAGCGTTCGCTGCTGCTGTCGGCCGCGCGTTCGGCGCTGTTCAACCGCGTGCTGGCCGCGCGCGTGGAGCAGGGCAACTGGGATCAGCCGCTGGAGGGCGAAGTGTGGATGCTCGATGGCAGCCGCAGCGTGTTCGGACCCGAGCCGTACACCGACGTGCTGGCCGAGCGCCTGGCGCGTTTCGACATCCATCCCAGCGCGCCGCTGTGGGGCGAAGGCGAGCTGCGCAGCACCGATGCGGCACGCGAGCTGGAGCTGGCCGCGCTGGACGACGAAGAGTCGAAGGCACTGCGGGCCGGCTTGGAAGACTCGCGCCTGAAGCAGGAGCGCCGCGCGCTGCGCCTGCGCCCGGCGCTGCTGCAGCACCAATGGCTGGCCGATGACGTGCTGGAGTTGTCGTTCGCGCTGCCGCCGGGCTGCTACGCCACCGCCGTGCTGCACGAGCTCGGCCCCGTCGAAGACGCCTCGCAGGCCTGACAGAAAAAGGGGACGGAGGCGAAGAGCATCCACGCATGGCGTGGATCTACTTTCCTCCGCTCACCACAGTAGATCCACGCCATGCGTGGATGCGTTACCTCACCGCCGTGCCAGCAGCACCAGTACCGCGCCGGTGCCGCCTTGTCCGGTCGGCGCCGAATGGAACGCCAGCACGTCGTTGCGCAGCCGCAGCAGGCGATCGACCAGGTTCTTCAGTACCGGTGCACCGCCATCGGACTGCAATCCCTTGCCGTGGATGATGCGCACGCAGCCATAGTCGTGTGCATGCGCTTCCAGCAGGAACTGGCGCAGCAGCGTCTCCGCCTGCGCGGCGGTGGCACCATGCAGGTCCAGCTCGTCCTGCACCGAATACTGGCCACGCTTGAGGCGCTGGAACAGGCGCGGTGGCAGGTTGTCGCGGCGATAGCTGGCCACGTCGCCGGCTTCCAGCGGCGTGCTGTCGCGCAGCAGCCGGGCGAACTCGCCGGCGGCTTCGGCCTCGTCACGTTCGGCCATGCGCGCGCGCGGCTTCGGCCGGGGCGCAGCCGGTGCCGGCTCGGCATCCTTGCGCAGCGGCGTCACTTCGCCGATGGCTGCACGGAACAATGCGGCCGGATCTTCGTCTTCAGGGTGCGACATGCGCACAGGGTAAACCGCCGGCGCAGGTCTGCCTATGACGGTTCGATGTCGGCCGTGACCGCCGGCAGGGTAGGACCGGCGGCTCGCATGCGGCACAATAGACGATGCCCTTGCAGGGTCGACGGCTTCCGCAGGGGAGTACGACGGTCCCGCCCACACTGCACGGTGATGGAATCGAATTCTTGGAAAATCAAGCGGTTAAATCGAAGATGCGAATCCTGGTCAGTAACGACGATGGCGTCGACGCCGCAGGCATCCGGATGCTTGCTTCGGTGCTGCGCGAGGCCGGACACGAAGTCACGGTGGTGGCACCCGACCGCGATCGCTCCGGCGCCAGCAATTCGCTGACCCTGGACCTGCCGATCCGCCTCAAGCGCATCGACCATTACACCGTCTCGGTGGCCGGCACCCCGACCGACTGCGTGCACCTTGCGCTGACCGGGCTGCTCGAGTTCGAACCCGACATTGTCGTGTCCGGCATCAACAATGCCGCCAACCTCGGCGATGACGTGATCTATTCCGGCACCGTCTCGGCGGCGATGGAAGGTCGCTTCCTCGGCCTGCCGGCGGTGGCGGTCTCGCTGGTTACCCGCAACCATGATCCGAAGCACTTCGAGACCGCCGCGCGCGCCGCGGTGGAGATCGTCGCCCGGCTCAAGGCCGATCCGTTGCCGGCTGACACCATCCTCAACGTCAACGTGCCGGACCTGCCGTGGAGCGAGGTCAAGGGCTTCGAGGTCACCCGCCTGGGGAACCGCCATCGCGCCGAAGGCTGCATCGCGCAGAAGGATCCGCGCGGCAACGAGGTGTACTGGATCGGCCCGGCCGGTCGTGAGCAGGACTCCGGCCCCGGCACCGATTTCCATGCGGTGCGCACCGGCCACATCTCCATCACCCCGATCCAGGTCGACCTGACCCGCTACCAGGCACTGGAGAAGGTGGCCAGCTGGGTTGGCGGCCTCAGTGCGGCGCTGGACCAGCCGGCATGAGCCCACGCCTGCGCCTGCAACCGGAAGCCGTCGGTATCGGCATGACCTCGCAGCGCGTGCGTGACCGCCTGGTCGACCGCCTTCGCGAAGCCGGGATCGTCGACGAGCCGACCTTGAACGCGATCCGGGTGGTGCCGCGCCATCTGTTCATCGACGAGGCACTGGCCTCGCGCGCGTATGAAGACACCGCGCTGCCGATCGGCCACGGCCAGACCATCTCGCAACCCTGGGTGGTCGCGCGGATGACCGAGGCGGTGCTCCAGGTCGCGCCGAAGCGGGTGCTGGAAGTCGGCACCGGTTCCGGTTACCAGGCCGCCATCCTCGGTGCGCTGGGCCTGGAGGTCTACACCGTGGAGCGCATCGGCGATCTGCTGCGCCAGGCCCGCAAGCGCTTCCGTGCGCTGGGCATGAACATCCGCACCAAGCATGACGACGGCCGCGTCGGTTGGGCCGAGCACGGTCCGTTCGATGCCATCGTGGTCACTGCAGCGGCGCCGGCACTGGTCGACGCCCTGATCGAGCAGCTGGCCGATGGCGGCCGCCTGGTGGCGCCGGTCGGTGGCCCCGGGGCGCAGTCGCTGGTACAGCTGGATCGCAAGGCCGACGGCAGCATCGAACAACACGTGCTGGCGCCGGTCACGTTCGTGCCGCTGCTGTCTGGCATGCTCGACTAATCCACGGAGCAGGGTTGCATGAAGATTTTCGGGCCGCTGTACGAGCGGGCGATGAAGTGGGCGGCGCACGAACGCGCGCCGACCTACCTGACGGTGTTGAGCTTCTTCGAGGCGATCATCTTCCCGGTGATGCCGGAGGTGATGCTGGCGCCGATGTGCGTGGCCCAGCCCAAGCGCGGCTGGTGGTTCGCCACCCTCAGCCTGGCCGGCTCGATGGTCGGCGCGCTGGTTGGCTATGCACTGGGTCATTACGCCTTCGAGGCGATCAAGCCGCTGTTCGAAGCGCTGGGCATGCTGCCGGCGATCGAGCAGGGCATCATCACCGTGCAGGCGAAGATGGCCGAGTCGCCCTGGGCGGTGTTCACCTTCCTGGTGCTGGGCGGCTTCATGCCCATCCCGATGAAGGTCTTCACGTGGGCATCGGGTATCGTCGGCGTACCGATGCCGCAGTACCTGCTGAGCATGCTGATCGGTCGCGGCAAGCGCGTGTTCGTGCTGGCTGCGGTCATCCGTATCGGTGGTGCGCGTGCCGAAGCGGCACTGCGTCGCTGGATTGAACCGCTGGGCTGGATCGCCACCGCGCTGGTGGTGGTGCTGATCGCCTGGCTTGTATGGAGGTCGAAGTTCGCATGAGTCCTGATCGTCAGAGCAAGGGAGTGCGCATCGGCGCGCTGGCGTTGCTGGTTTCCACCCTGGCCGCCTGCGGCACCGCCACCGTGGTCCGCCCGGGTGGTGGCAGCACCGCCAGTGGTGTGACCACGCCGAAGACCTCGGTGCCCAAGCCCGGGCAGACCGTGGTGGTGCGCAAGGGCGATACCATCTATGCGCTGGCCCGCATCCATGACATCACCCCGGCCGACCTGATTGCCTGGAATCGTCTGGACAACCCGTCGACCATCTACCCCGGCCAGGTGATCCGCCTTTATCCGCAGGGGGCCACCAGCGGCCGTGCGCCGACCACGGTGGTCACCCCGCCGCGCTCGGGTGGCAGCAGTGGCGGCAGCACCGCGCCGGCCCCGGCGCCGGTCGGGCCGGTCAAGAGCAACATCGCCTGGCGCTGGCCAGCCGATGGCGCGATCGTCGGCCGCTACGTGGCCGGTGATGCGACCAAGCAGGGCGTGGACATCGCCGGCACCAGCGGCCAGGCGGTCAAGGCCACCGCCAATGGCGTGGTGGTGTATTCCGGCGCCGGCCTGGTCGGCTACGGTGAACTGATCATCATCAAGCACAGTGACCAGTGGCTGTCGGCCTATGGCCACAACCGCAAGCGGCTGGTGAACGAAGGCCAGAGCGTGAAGGCCGGTGAGCAGATTGCGGAAATGGGCCGTACCGGTGCGAACCGCGACATGGTCCACTTCGAGATTCGTTACAACGGCAAGCCGGTCGATCCGCAGCAGTATTTGCCGGCACGCTGATCACC
>NZ_JAOCEW010000055.1:0-20765 GCF_029841665.1 Stenotrophomonas sp. GD03819 | reverse complement strand
CATGCTCGGCTTTCCGCAGCAGCCGAGCGTGGGCTCGGCTCTACAGGAAACGGGCTCCCGCACGCCTGAACCCGGTCGTCCTCCGGGGCCTGTCAAGAGCTTGTCGCGCCTCTCCGCCCTCGTTACCCTGACCGGGCACTCCAGCGCTTCCCGACCCCGGCGACGATTCCCCCGTCAGCACCCGGGGCCCGCGTGCTCCAACCTGGTCCGGCATGTCCAACTCCCGCTTCGTACATCTCCACGTCCACACCGAGTTCTCGCTGGCGGACTCCACCATCCGTGTGCCGGCCAAACCGGACCAGGCGGACCCGAAGAAGGCCAAGCAGGCCAACCTGCTGTCGCGCTCGGTCGAGCTCGGCCTGCCCGCGCTGGCAGTGACCGACCTCAACAACCTGTTCGCGCTGGTCAAGTTCTACAAGGCCGCCGAAGGCGTGGGCATCAAGCCGATCGCCGGTGCCGACGTGCTGATCGCCGAGGAAGGCCAGGACCCGTGGCGGATGACCCTGCTGTGCCGCGATCGCGAGGGCTACCTGAGCCTGTCGCGGCTGCTGACCCGCGCCTGGATGGAAGGCCATCGCCCGGAAGGCGGTGTGGCCATCCATCCGGACTGGCTGAAGGCCGGCAACGCCAACCTGTTCGCGCTGGCCGGCCGGCAGAGCCTGGCCGGGCGCCTGGCGCTGGACGGCAAGCATGAGCTGGCCGAGCAGCAGCTGGCCGACTGGCAGCGCGTGTTCGGCGACGGCCTGCACCTGGAACTTACCCGTACCGGCCGCGAGGGCGAGGAAACCTTCAACCAGTTCGCGCTGATGGCGGCCGGCCAGCGTGGCCTGCCGGTGGTGGCCAGCAATGATGTGCGCTTCCTGTCGCCCACCGATTTCAGCGCGCACGAAGCGCGCGTGTGCATTTCCACCGGCCGCGTGCTGGACGATCCCAAGCGCCCGCGCGAGTACAGCGACCAGCAGTACCTGAAGTCGGCCGAGGAGATGTGCGCGCTGTTCGCCGACATCCCCGATGCGATCGACAACACGCTGGCGCTGGCCGAGCGCTGCAACATCGAGATGCGGCTGGGCACCTACTTCCTGCCCAACTACCCGGTGCCCGACGACGAGACCCTGGACACCTGGATCCAGAAGATGTCGCGCGACGGCCTGGAAGAGCGCCTGGAGAAGAATCCGCTGGCGCCGGGCAAGACCCGCGAAGAGTATTTCGAGCGCCTGGAGTTCGAGCTCAACACCATCATCAAGATGGGCTTCCCGGGCTACTTCCTGATCGTGGCCGACTTCATCCAGTGGGGCAAGAACCAGGGCATCCCGATCGGCCCGGGCCGTGGTTCCGGTGCCGGTTCGCTGGTGGCGTGGGCGCTGAAGATCACCGATCTGGACCCGTTGCCGTACAACCTGCTGTTCGAGCGCTTCCTGAACCCGGAACGCGTGTCGATGCCCGACTTCGACATCGACTTCTGCATGGACCGCCGCGACGAGGTGATCGACTACGTCGCACGCAAGTACGGGCGCGAGCGCGTCAGCCAGATCATCACCTACGGCACCATGGCCGCCAAGGCGGTGGTGCGCGACTCCGGTCGCGTGCTCGGCTTCCCGTACGGCCTGGTCGACGGCGTTTCCAAGCTGATCCCGAACATCCTGGGCATCCACCTGAAGGATGCACTGGGCAAGGGCAAGGAAGGCCCCAGCTCGGAAATGGCCTCGCCGGAACTGATCCAGCGCTACGAGACCGAGGACGATGTCCGCGACCTGATCGACCTGGCGCTGCAGCTGGAAGACCTGACCCGCAACGCCGGCAAGCATGCCGGTGGCGTGGTGATCGGGCCCGAGCCGCTGAGCGAGTTCTGCCCGCTGTATGCCGAACACGACGAGAACGGGCTGGGCAAGAACCCGGTCACCCAGTTCGACAAGAACGACGTGGAAGAAGTGGGCCTGGTGAAGTTCGACTTCCTCGGCCTGCGCACGCTGACCATCATCGACTGGGCGGTGAAGGCGATCAACAAGCGCCACGAGCGCGCCGGCATTCCGCCGGTGGACATCGCCGCGATCCCGCTGGACGACACGCCCACCTACAAGGACATCTTCGCCAACGGCAACACCGGCGCGGTGTTCCAGTTCGAATCCTCGGGCATGCGCCGTCTGCTGAAGGACGCGCGCCCCGACCGTTTCGAAGACCTGATCGCGCTGGTGTCGCTGTATCGCCCCGGCCCGATGGACCTGATTCCCTCCTTCAACGCGCGCAAGCACGGCCAGGAAGAGATCATCTATCCCGATCCGCGCACCGAAGCGATTCTGAAGGACACCTACGGCATCATGGTGTACCAGGAGCAGGTGATGCAGATGGCGCAGATCGTCGGCGGCTACTCGCTGGGCGGCGCTGACCTGCTGCGACGCGCGATGGGCAAGAAGGTGCCGGCGGAAATGGCCAAGCACCGCGAGATCTTCCGCGAAGGTGCGGCCAAGGACGGCGTGGACGAAGCCAAGGCCGATGCGATCTTCGACCTGATGGAGAAGTTCGCCGGCTACGGCTTCAACAAGTCGCACGCCGCCGCCTACGCGCTGGTCAGCTACCAGACCGCGTGGCTGAAGCGCCATTACCCGGCCGAGTTCATGGCGGCCACGCTGTCGTCCGACCTGGACAACACTGACAAAGTGGTCGGCTTCCTCGACGAGGTGCGCAACCTTGGCCTGACCGTGCTGCCGCCCAAGGTGAACCAATCGGCCTTCATGTTCGAAGCGGTCACCCCGGACACCATCCAGTACGGCCTCGGTGCGATCAAGGGCGTCGGCCAGGGTGCCTGCGAGGCGGTGGTCGAGGAGCGGCTGAAGGGCGGCCCGTTCAAGGACCTGCTCGACTTCTGCACCCGCGTCGGCTCGGCCAAGCTCAACCGGCGCACGCTGGAAGCGATGATCAACTGTGGTGCCCTGGACGAGCTCGGCCGCAACCGCGCCTCGCTGATGCTGCAGCTGCCGGAAGTGATCAAGGCCACTGATCAGATGGCGCGCGAGCGTGCGTCCGGGCAGAACTCGCTGTTTGGCGGGCCCGACCCGAGCACCGTGTCGATCCAGCTGGACCTGCCCGAAGCCGAAGAATGGCCGCTGCTTCAGCGCCTCAACGGCGAGCGCGACACGCTCGGTTTCTACCTCAGCGGCCACCCGTTCGATCCCTGGCGCGACGATGTGCGCGATCTGGTAGGCAACGACCTGGGTTCGGTGGAGAAGATCTGGAGCGCCAACAGCGGTGGCGGTGGTGGCGGCGAGAAGCGCTGGCGCCCGGAAGTACAGACCGTGCTGGCCGGCCAGGTGGTCGGTGTGCGTCGCAAGGGCGAGAGCCAGATCTTCATCCAGCTGGAAGATGGGCGCGGGCGCGTCGAGTGCAGCGCGTTCTCCGACGCCATGGCCGAGTTCGGGCACCTGATGACCAAGGACCGCATCCTGGTGGTCAAGGGCGGCCTGCGCGAGGACGAGTTCAACGGCGGCTACGCGCTGCGCATCCGCCAGTGCTGGGACTTCGACGAGGTCTGCGCCAACTACGCCACGCGGTTGTCGCTGCGCCTGGACCTGCGCCA
Source organism: Stenotrophomonas sp. GD03819 (assembly GCF_029841665.1). Classification (NCBI taxonomy): domain Bacteria; kingdom Pseudomonadati; phylum Pseudomonadota; class Gammaproteobacteria; order Lysobacterales; family Lysobacteraceae; genus Stenotrophomonas; species Stenotrophomonas sp. GD03819. The sequence goes on along the minus strand of NZ_JAOCEW010000055.1, from coordinate 17,194 downwards.
GCAGCGCCCGGTCTGGGAGCGCATCGATGCCCTGCTCGACCGCCATCGCCCGGGGCGCACGCCACTGCGCCTGGACCTGCTGCTGAAGGGTCCGCAGGGTGGCATCGCGGGCATGCTTGATGTGTCCGGGCAAAGCGCGGTACGCATTGATTCCAAGCTGATGGAGGCGCTGCGCGCCGACCCGGCCGTGCGCACGCTGAAAGTGCGCTACAGCCCACCGTGGGCCAGCTGAGGCTGGCTCCCTGGTTTTCCTGTCCCCCCTGTTTCCCCGTTCCAAGTATCAAGGACGATTGCCGATGAAGACCCTGCTGTTCCCGTTTGCCGCCGCTCTGGCCCTGGCCGCCTGCTCGCCGTCGAAGATCGAGTTCCAGATCGACAACCCGACCGACACGCCGCTGGCGCTGAGCATCGATGGCAAGGACCTGCCGGTGGCCGCACAGGGTTCGCGCCCGATCTCGCTCGCCGTCGGTGAGCACCGCCTGCACACCGACAAACTGGGCGACGTGCGCTTCATCGTCTACGTCGATGGCCGCGGCGGACTGATCAACCCGACCCTGAGCGAGTACGTGGTCGCCCGCGAGATCTACGTCACCGACGAGAGCAAGCTGAAGAACTTCGGCACCGGCAAGGCCGGCATCGAGCTGGGCGGCGTCGACTTCGAAGGTCCGTTCGAGAAGCACCACGAACTGTTCATCGACAAGACCTGGACCTACGGCGTGCGCGAGCCCTTCCCGAAGGAAAAGGTGGTGGCCCACGTCGATTCCAGCGGCGGCCAGATCGTGGCCAAGGTATTCACGGCCCCGGATTTCATCGCCTACGTCGAGGAAGGCATGGGCGAACCCGGTGCATTCAAGCGCGAACAGCCGGCCGGCTACGTGGCCCCGGCATTCAGCCTGGAACCGGCCCCGGCCAGCCTGCCGGCGCTGGCCCCCGCCTTCGAGGCGCACGCCGCGCCGCTGCGCGAGGTCTATGCGCGCTGGCTGAAGGCCACCACCGCCGATGAACAGAAGGCCCTGCGCAAGCAGGACTTCGACGCGCAGATGGCCTTCACCTCGGCCACCGCCACCCTGGGCAGCGGCCTGGGCCGGGAAGCCAACGAGGCCTACAACGACTTCGTTTCCCAGCGCAGCCAGCTGATGGGCCGCAGCGCGCTGGTGGTGCCCTGAGCTGACTGGCGCGCCCTGCCCGGCTGCGCTACCGTCGCCTTCCAGACGAAGGCGTACGGGTGGTTTGCACGCATTCGGCTAGAATTCCCCTCTTCTTTACACGACGGCTTCCGATGAATCCGAACTACCTCGACTTCGAGCAACCCATCGCCGACCTGGAAGCCAAGATCCAGGAACTGCGCAACGCCAGTGCCGGGCCGGCGGTCAATGTCGAGGCGGAAGTGCACGCGCTGCAGGACAAGCTGCGCATGCGCACCGCGCAGATCTTCCGCAACCTGACCTCGTGGCAGGTGCTGCAGCTGGCCCGCCACCCGTCGCGCCCGTATACCGCCGACTACATCCGCGTCATGTTCGATGAGTTCCAGGAGCTGGCCGGTGACCGCGCCTTCGCCGACGACAAGGCCATCATGGGCGGCCTGGCCCGCATCAATGGCCGTTCCGTGATGGTGATCGGCCACCAGAAGGGCCGCGACACCAAGGAAAAGATCAAGCGCAACTTCGGCATGCCCAAGCCGGAGGGCTACCGCAAGGCCCTGCGCCTGATGAAGATGGCCGAGCGCTTCGGCCTGCCGGTGCTGACCCTGATCGACACCGCCGGCGCCTGGCCGGGCATCGACGCCGAATCGCGCGGCCAGTCCGAAGCGATCGCACGCAACCTGATCGAGATGGCCGAACTGAAGGTGCCGATCATCTGCACCGTGATCGGTGAAGGCGGCTCCGGCGGCGCGCTGGCGCTGGGCGTGGGCGACCGCACCGTGATGCTGGAATACGCGGTGTACTCGACCATCACGCCGGAAGGCTGCGCCTCGATCCTGTGGAAGGACGCCGGCAAGGCCAAGGAAGCCGCCGAGCAGCTGGGCCTGACCGCGCCGCGCCTGAAGAGCCTGGGCCTGGTCGACAAGGTCGTGCGCGAGCCCACCGGCGGCGCCCACCGCAACCCGACCCAGATGGCCAAGCGCCTGAAGGCCGTGCTGCTGAACGAACTGAACGAACTGGACAAGCTGTCCACCGAACAGCTGCTGGAACAGCGCTACACCCGCCTGCGCAGCTACGGCACGTACGAAGCGGCCTGATTCATCGGCTTGTTACTTTCTTGCTCGTGCAAGAAAGTAACCAAAGAACACGCCGCCGAACGCGAGCCGGTGCTATGCACCGGTTCCCTGCGCTTCTCGGTGAATCAGGGGGCGGCGCCGAACTCGCTGCGCTCAGACATCGGCGCCTCTTCGCCCCTGTTTCACCTGCGATGCTCGGCTCGCTCACGGCGGACCTGAACATCAAAAGCCACAGCTGCACCCAGTAGATCCACGCCATGCGTGGATGCCTCTGCTTTGGCGAAGAATCACGCGAACCCGTAGAGCCAAGCATGGCTCTACGGATAACAGACTGTCAGAACGGCTTGGCCAGCACCAGCCACACGATCGGAATGAAGGCCAGCAGCGGGATCTCGTTGATCCAGCGCAGCGCGCGCGACGACGGCAACGCCCTGCCCTTGGCCACGCCCTTCAACAGGCGGCCGATCCAGCTGAAGTACACCAGCAGCACCACCACCAGCCCCAGCTTGGCATGCAGCCAACCGGCACCACCGGGCGCGACCATGGTCGGGAAATCCGGGATGACCTTGTAACCCAGCCACAGCACCAGGCCGAGCAGGAATGCCAGGCCGAACATCGAGTGACCGAAGCGGTACAGGCGCAGGCCCATTAGCTGCAGGCGCTCGGTCACGGCCGGCTGGCCTGCGGTCTCGGCCAGGTTGACCAGAATGCGCGGCAGGTAGAACACCGTGGCCATCCACGCCACCACGAACACGATGTGGAAGGTCTTGACCCAGTAGTAGCTATGCATGCGCTCGCTCCGGCGGCTGGCGTAGATGGGCGGCCATTCTCGCATGCCGTGGCGAAGCCGCCGCAGGCACGTACGCCGCGACACATCGACGCATGGCGCGTCGCAACACCGTACGATAGGCGCCGTTTCCCCCGACCGCGCACCGCCCCATGGACAAGACCTACGACGCCGCCTACTTCCAACGCTGGTACCGCCGTGCCGACATCGGCGGCAGCGCCCGCCTGGCGCGCAAGGTCGCGTTGGCCGTGGCCAGCGCCGAGTACTACCTGGAGCGGCCGATCCGCAGCGTGCTGGATATCGGCTGCGGTGAAGGCGCCTGGCGCGCGCCGCTGCTGAAGCTGCGTCCGAAGGTCGAATACCTCGGCTTCGACAGCAGCGAGTACGCTGTGCGCCGCTACGGCCGCACCCGCAACCTGCACCTGGCCCGCTTCGGCGATTTCGCCTGGCTGCGGCCCTGTGCCCCGGTCGACCTGCTGATCTGCTCGGACGTGATGCACTACGTGCCCGACCGCGAGCTGCGTGCAGGACTGGCCGGCGTGGCCGAGCTGACCTGCGGCGTGGCCTTCCTGGAGACCTTCGCCGCCGAGGACGCGTTCGAGGGCGACCACGACGGCTTCCAGGCCCGCCCAGCGCGCTGGTACCGCCGCACGCTGGCCCGGCACGGCCTGCAGCCGGTAGGGTCGCATTGCTGGCTCGGCCCCGCCCTGGCAGGCGATGCGGCCGCGCTGGAACGGATGTGAATCCGGATTCATTATTTTCAGCCAACTTAACCTGCGGGACACCCGGATGGGATATGCTGCGCGGCAACATATGACCATACATATTCGGTCGTCATGCTCTATCAACTGCACGAACTGACCCGCAACCTGCTCGCCCCCTGGGTGCACCAAGCCCAGGCCAACGCCAAGTTCTTCGCCAACCAGGGCCACTGGTGGTCGCAGATGCCCGGCGCCGATCGCCTGGCGGCGGTCAATGAGCTGTTCCATCGCATCGGCAAGGATTACGAGAAGCCCGAATGGGGCATCAACGAAATCGAGGTCGACGGCGAGCGCGTGCCGATCGTGGTGCACGAGGAAGTGAGCAAGCCGTTCTGCAAACTGCTGCGCTTCAAGCGCCACAGCAATGAAGCCGACCAGCTGCATACCATGCTCAACCAGCCATTCGTGCTGGTCGTTGCGCCGTTGTCCGGCCACCACGCCACCCTGCTGCGCGACACCGTGCGCACGCTGCTGCGCGACCACCGCGTGTACGTCACCGACTGGGTCGACGCGCGCATGGTGCCGTCCAGCGAAGGCGAGTTCGGCCTGGACGACTACATCGCCTATATCCAGGAGTTCATCCGCCACCTTGGTGTCGAGCGCCTGCACGTGGTCAGCGTGTGCCAGCCCACAGTGCCGGTGCTGGCCGCGGTTTCACTGATGGCCAGCCGTGGCGAGCCGACGCCGCGCACGCTGGTGATGATGGGCGGCCCGATCGATGCGCGCTGCAGCCCGACCGCGGTGAACAACCTGGCCACGCAGAACCCGCTGTCGTGGTTCGAGAACAACGTCATCCACACCGTGCCGGCCAGCTATCCCGGCGCCGGCCGCCGCGTGTATCCGGGCTTCCTGCAGCACGCCGGCTTCCTGTCGATGAACCCCAGCCGCCACTTCAGTTCGCACTGGGATTTCTACACCGACCTGGTCAAGGGCGACCTGGAAGACGCCGACGCGCACCGTCGTTTCTACGACGAGTACAACGCCGTGCTGGACATGCCGGCCAAGTACTACCTGGATACGATTTCCGTGGTGTTCCAGGACTTCCTGCTGCCGCGTGGCGAGTGGGTGGTCAACGGCGAGAAGGTCGATCCGTCAGCGATCCGTGATACCGCGCTGCTGAGCATCGAAGGCGAGCTGGACGATATCGCCGGTCTCGGCCAGACCGAAGCCGCGCAGGCGCTGTGCACCGGCATCACTGCGGACCGCCGTGAGCATTTCATCGTCGAAGGTGCCGGCCACTACGGCATTTTCAGCGGTCGTCGCTGGCGCGAGGTGGTGTACCCGAAGGTGCGTGACTTCTTCGCCGCCCATGCCGAAGCACCGGCGGCGAAGGCCGCGAAGAAGAAGAGCAACGTCACCCCGCTGCGGCGAAAGGCGGGGTAACTCGCCGCCGTGGGGTCGGATCCCTTTCCAACGGAAAGGGCTCTGACCAGCATGATGGGATCCGGGGTCAGAGCCCTGTTCTGCGAACAGGGATCCGACCCCTGGCCCGTTACAACCGCACCAGCAGGTTCTTGGCAATCAGCCCGTGCAGCTTGCCGATGCCCCGTGCCAAGTGCATCGTCAACAGCAGCAGCAGCACGCCCACGGCTGCGATCACGATGCCCACCAGCGGCGAGGCGGCCATCGGCAGCACGTTCACGCCATCGACGTAGACACCTGGAATGTCACCGCTGAACAGCGCGGCCACCGGCGCCCAGATGAACCCCAGTGACAGCGACAGCAGCGTCACCGCGATGGTGAAGTAGACCACGCCCAACGGCAGCATCAGCACGAAGTACAGCAGGGTCAGCCAGGTACGGCCATCGGTGAACATGTCGCCGATGCGCTGCAGCCACGTGCGGCTGCGGTCGGTGTAGCGCGGACGGCGCGGCATGCGTTCTCCCAGCAGCGCTTCCACCAGCCGTCCTTCCAGCAGCGCCAGCCCGCGCACCGAGCCGAAGAACAGCACGGTCAGCGGAATACCGATGATCAGGATCAGCAGGCCCAGCGACAATGACAGGCCGGTCACCACCCAGGTGAAGAAGAAGATGCCGGTGGCCAGCGACAGCAGCATGTAGAACAGCGCACCGTAGGTGTGCGGATCGGTCACCACGCCGAAGAAGCGCGCCAGCAGCGAACGCTGCACCGGTGCCGGCGGCGGTGAGGCCGGCTCGACGCCACTGGCTTCCGCCGCCGCACGCAGCACCGGCGCGGTATCCGCACGCGGCGTGCGCAGCGCGCGGTTCACTGTCACTTCGGTCTCGCGGTAGATGTCGGCCACTTCGTCCGGCGCACCGTAGCTGCCGGCCACGTCGGCGATGACCTCGGCCTCGCTGCGGCCGGGCTGCGCCGCCAGCTCCGAGCGCAGGTATTCCTCGGCGTCGTACAACGCGTCCTGCACCATCGCCGGATCGGCACCTTCCAGCGCCGCGCGCAGCTGCGCCAGATACTGCGGGATGGTGGTCGGCAGGGCGCGGCCTGCCAGGCTCGGGTCGTTCATTGCGGTACCCCCTCCAACACGGAATCGACGGAATCACGGGTGGCCTGCCAGGCCTGGCGCCACTGCGCCAGCACGCCGCGGCCACGTTCATTGATGCGGTAGTAGCGCCGGGGCGGACCACTGCTGGATGGCTCCACATGGCTTTCCAGCAGCCCGGCGCCCTCCAGGTTGCGCAGCACCGGGTACAGCGCGCTCTGCTTGCCGCTCAGCACGCCCTCGCCCACCCGCTCCAGCTCCTTGGCAATGAGGTAGCCGTACAGCGGCTCCCCGGCCCGGGCCAGCACCGCCAGCAGGGCCAGCGACACCGTTCCGGCGCTGAGCTCCTTCTGGAACTTCTTCAGGTGGACATCGTCTTCGACCATGACCTGCCCTCCACTACGTTGAAGTCCACAGTAGTGCGAAGTTCGGTATAGCGAATGTGTCGTTAGTCATCGTGCCGGTTGGCGCGGCTGCGCGGCTCACGCAGAATCGAACCCTCGTTCATGTTCCGGGGTTCCCATGCCGCACCGCCGTCGCCTTGCACTGACCGCCCTCGCCCTGGCCTGCCTGCTGCCCTCGCTGGCCAGCGCTGCCGCCCCGTACCGTAGCCCGCAGCAGATCCTCGATGCCTCGGCGGCCAGCGACTGGCGCACGCCGGACCCGGCCAACCTGGTGTACATGGACCTGCCCGCCGGGCGGGTGATCATCGAGCTGGCGCCGCAGTTCGCCCCGCGGCACGTGGCCAACATCCAGACCTTCGCGCATGAGCACTTCTGGGACGGCACCAGCATCTACCGCTCGCAGGACAACTTCGTGGTGCAGTTCGGCGATGCCGACGCCGATGACGCAGCCAAGGCCAAGCCGTTCGGCAGTGCCGCGCGCAAGCTGCCGGCCGAGTTCGAGCGCGCCAGCGCCGGCCTGAAGGTCAGCGTGCTGCCGGACCGCGATGGCTGGGCCGCGCAGACCGGTTTCGTCGACGGCTTCCCGGTCGGCCAGGATCCGCAGGCCGGCAAGGCCTGGCTGGCGCACTGCTACGGGATGCTCGGTGCCGGCCGCAGCAACGAGGAAGACAGCAGCATCGGCGCCGAACTCTATGTGGTGACCGGCCAGTCACCGCGCCAGCTGGACCGCAACATCACCCTGGTCGGCCGCGTGCTGAAGGGCATGGAACTGCTCAGCGCGACGCCGCGCGGCCCGGCGCCGATGGGCTTCTACACCGACCCGAAGCTGCGTACGCCGATCGTGTCGATCCGCCGTGCCAGCGACGTGCCGGTGGCCGAGCGCACGCCGATCCAGGTGCTGCGCACCGATTCGAAGACCTTCGCCGATACGGTAGAGGCGCGACGCAATCGCGTGGATGATTTCTACAAGCGCCCGGCGGGGCATATCGATCTCTGCAATATTCCGGTGCCGGTGCGGTAGGAGCCTGGCTTGCTGCGCGTTGCGAGTGCTGAAGGTACGTCACTGTTCATGGGCGTTACTTTTCTTTGTACGCAAAGAAAAGTAACCAAAAGAAACGTTCCGCCGGTCGCGAGCCGGCGCTGCGCGCCGGTACCCTGCGCTCCTCGGCCCGTCGAGGGACGGCGCGGGAACTCGCTGCGCTCAGACACCCGCGCCTCTTCGCCCTCGCCGGACCTGCGGTGCTCGGCTCGCTCAAGGTGGACTGGAAGGTCAAGATCAACAGCAAGAGCATCCACGCATGGCGTGGATCTACTGGGTGCAGCTGTGGCCTTTGATCTGGGTCCGCCTTGAGCGAGCCGAGCATCGCAGGGGAATCAGGGGCGAAGAGGTGCCGATGTCTGAGCGCAGCGAGTTCGGCACCGTCCCCTGATTCACCGAGAAGCGCAGGGGACCGACGTGCGAAGTACGGCGGCTCGCGACCTGGCGGCGCGTTTCTTTTGGTTACTTTTCTTTTCGCGCGAAAAGAAAAGTAACGCCCATGAACAGTGAAGCACCTTCAGCACGTGCCATGTGCAAACATGTGCAAAAACGCCTCAGCCCTTCTGACTCACCGCCACGCTCCCCAGAATCAACGCACCGGCAATCAGCATCTGCACCGTCACCGCCTCGCCCAGGAACAACCACGCAAACGCCGCGCCGAACAGCGGAATCAGGTACGTCACCGTCGACGCGCGTGACGGGCCGATGCGGCCAATCAGGCGATAGAACATCAGGAATGCCAGGCCGGTGCAGGCCACGCCCAAGGCGATCGCTGCACCCCAGGCCTTCAGCGGAATGGCGGCCTGTGGCCAGTGCGTCACCGCCATCGGCAGCATCCACAGCGAGGCACACGACAGCGTGGCTGCCGCCGCCGCGGCCGATGGCAGGCCGGTCATGTGCCGCTTCACCAGGTTCACGCCCAGCCCGTACAGCAACGACGCCGCAGCGCCGGCGATCACTGCGGTACCAATACTCAGGCCGGACACCTTGGCGGTGGCCAGCACCACCACGCCGGCGAAGCCGACCAGCAGCGCCCCGGCACGGCGCATGCCGATCTTCTCGCCGAAGAACAGGAACGCGATCAGCGCGGCGAACAGCACGGTCATCGCATTGCAGATCGCGCCGATCGCCGCCGGCGCCTGCTCGGCAGCATAGGCGAACAGCACGAACGGCAGCGCCGAATTGATCAGGCCGATCGGTGCCAGCCACAGCCAACGACGCGGCGGGAACTGCGCGCGGGCGCGCCACAGGAACGGCAGCAGCACCAGCGCGCCCAGCACCAGCCGCACCTCGACCAGCGCGAACGGGCTGAACGACGGCACCGCCACCCGCATGAACAGGAACGAGCAGCCCCAGATGGCGCCCAGCAGGGTCAATTCCAGCGGTGTGCGCCAGTCGCGCTCGACCGCCTGTGGGACCGCATTCATACCCTGCCTCCGTCCATCGTCTGTTTCTCGCCAAGGCAGACAGGATCGGGTGCAGACGCCCGCCGCACAAGCGCGTAGTATCGCTGCCAGCCACAAATATGGTTTGAGGCTCGACATGCAGCTACGCCCTTCCCTGCTCCCCGCACTGGCCGTCTTCGCGGTCGCGGCGCGCCATCAGAACTTCGCCCAGGCCGCGCAGGAACTGCACCTGACCGCCAGCGCGGTCAGCCACCATGTGCGGCGCCTGGAAGAGGTACTGGAGACCCGGCTGTTCCTGCGCCATGCCCGCGGCGTGCGCCTGACCGCGGAGGGCCGGCAGTTGGCCGACGCCGCCAGCGCCGCCTTCACGGATGTCGCGGCGGTCGCCCATCATCTGCAGCCGGATGCCGACAGCGTGCCGCTGCGGATCACCACGCTGCGCTCGCTTTCCTACTGCTGGCTGCTGCCTCGACTGCCACGCTTCACCCAGGCCTATCCGCACATCCGCATCGAGCTGCACACCGGCAGCGGCCTGGATCGCTACGACGACAATGGGCCCGAGGTCGGCATCCGCTACGGCCTGGGCCAATGGCCGGGCCTGCGTGCGCAGCATCTGATGGACGACTACCTGTTCCCGGTGGCCTCACCCGCGCTGGCCGGGGTCGAAACGCTGGACGATCCGGCCCGCATCGCCGAGCTGCCACTGCTGACCGACCTGTCACCGCAGGGTTGGCGCGACTGGTTCCGTCACGCCGGCGTGCGCCCACCGTCGCCGCTGCCGCCGATGCACACCTTCGCCGACAGCACCGATGCGATGCGCGCAGCGGTATACGGTATGGGTGCGGTGCTGGCGCGCACCCACATCGCTCAACCCTACCTGCAGCGCTACGAGGTGGTGCGCCTGCCCGGCCCGGCGCTCAAGGCGCGCTATGCGTATCACGTGGTGCATGCCGAAGGACAACCACCCAGCCCCACCGCGCGCCTGTTCATCGACTGGTTGCTGGAGCAGGCGCAGGACGAACGCACGCCGATTCCGGCATTGCCGGACAGCCTGCTCGGGCGCCCGGCCACACGCGCCTGACTGCGCCCTCACCCGCTCTTTGCTTCACGCTGGCTAGGCTGCTGGCGAACCCACAACGTACCTATGCCATGGCCATGCTGCGACTGCGCATCACCGGAACCGAAGACGACGCCCGCGCCATCAGCGACCTGCTGCTCGGCCTGGACGGCATCGAACATGTCGAGGAAACCGACGACCTGATGCCGCACATGGACGACGACGATTCCAGTTCGGCCGGGCTGTCCGATGACATCGGCCCGGGCATCCACGAGCTGGAAGTGGAAGTCGGCAATGAAAGCACCGCGCAGAAGGTGCGCGATGCGGTGCAGGAGCTGGCCCTGGAACTGGATGTGTTCGTCGAGTACGAGACCGACGAGGGCTGATGCCGGCAGGCTACCGGCATCAGCCTTCACCTCAGAGGTTGGGCGGTAGCTTGCGACGACGGCGACGCCACCACGCCCGCACACCCCAGGCCGCGATCAAGGCCAGCACCGCCACCGGCAGCAGCGCGGCAACCGCGCGGATCAGGAACGCCACGCTGGTGCTGAGGATGCTGCCCGACTCGCTCAGCGCCTCACCGATCTCGCTGCGGCTGCGTTGGCCCGAGGTGGTGTCGAAATGGATCGTCACCAGCTGGGTATCGATGCGCCGGCGTTGCTGCGCGGCATCCTTGCTGGCCTGCTCGACGCCCGCTTCGATCTCCGACAGGCGCGTGGTGATCGCCATCAGGTCCTCGATCTTCAGGTCCTTGCGGTCCTGGTAGGACAGCAGCCGCGCGTGCTCCTTCTCCAGCCGTGCCTTGGTCAGTGCCGTATCGGCCACCGCCTGAGCGAGGTCCTCGGCGCGCGTGTTGCGCGACTGCAGCGTGCCCCCCTCACCGGCCAACGCGATCAAGGGCTCAGTGCCCTTCGGCGCGATGCGTACCTTGACCTCGCCGCTGGGCTGCTCGCCACTGCGCTGGTCGACCTGCAGCACCGCACAATCGCCGAACTTCGCGCTCTGGCAGGCCTGGGCGATCTTCTGGATACGCGGAGCGATCTGCGCCGCCTCCAGCTGCACCTGCACGTCGTGTTCGTAGGCGAGGAATGCGCCTTCCGGTGAAGTGACGGCAGCTTCGGTGGCACTGGCGCCCGCATCGGCCGCTGCATCGCCGTGTTTGGCGCAGGCTGCCAATGCAAGCAGCAGCACCGGCATCGCCGCCACGCGCGTCCACGCGCGCATCGGCCTCACAGTGCAGCTCCGTCATAGGAAGTCACCGCCAGCGTGCCCAGATCCACCTGCGGTACGCAGCGCACGTTCACCGCCACCATCGGCGTGCCGGTGCGCGGGTCGACCGCTTCGCTGTAGGGCGCGACACCGCACTCACGGCAATGGTGATGGTCGATGTGGGCCTTGTTGAAATGATAGGTGGCCACGTCCGCCGGATCGGTGGTCAGCTGGAACGCCTCGCGCGGGGCAAACCACAGCAGGCTGCCGCGGCGGCGGCACATCGAGCAGTTGCAGTCGATGACGTCGCTGATCGGCCCCTCTGCCTGTACGGTGAATGCGATCCTGCCGCAATGGCAGCTTCCCTGGTATTCCATGTCCTGCGCTCCGCTGGAGGGTCCGTGTCTGCGCCCATGGTAATCCTATGGCACGGGGACAAAGCAGCCCCGGGGCCCTATGCTCGGGGTTTGACCCTGTACAGGAACGCCGATGCGCCCGCATCTTCTTGCCCTCGCCCTGGTCGCCGCCCTCGCCGGTTGCCAGCCGGCCGACGCCCCGACCAACGCTTCCACCCCGTCCACCAGCCAGCAGGCCGGTGACGCGGCGGTCGATGCCGCCTTCGCCGATCTGTCCAAGCGCGCCCTTGACACCTGGATGCAGCTGTCGCCGGTCAGCGCCACCCAGATCGGCGACCACCGCTACGACAGCGAACTGGACGACCTGAGCGCCGCCGGCCAGCAGAAGACCGTGGCGGCATACAAGGCGCTGCTGGGCGAACTGGACAAGATCGAGGTAGCCAAGCTGGGCCGCGAGAACCAGGTGGACGCGGCGATCCTGCGCAACCAGCTGCAATCGGAAATCTGGAACGCCGAAGTGCTGCAGTCCGGCAAGTGGGACCCGCAGCTGTACAACGGCATCGCCGGCAGCGCGATCTACGGCCTGATGGCCCGCGAGTTCGCGCCGCTGCCGGAGCGCCTGAAGTCGGCCACCGCGCGCATGGAAAAGCTGCCGGCGATCTTCGCCCAGGCCCGCGAGAACCTGGATCCCGCCCGCGTGCCGAAGATCCATGCCGAGACCGTGGCCAAGCAGAACAAGGGCATCCTCAGCATCGTCGATACCTTCATCACGCCGCACATCGGTGAACTGCCGCAGGCCGACCAGCAGCGCCTGCAGGCGGCCATCGACGGCCTGAAGAAGGCGGTGGACGAGCAGCAGACCTGGCTGGACAAGACCCTGGTGCCGAACGCAAAGGGCGATTTCCGCATCGGTGCGGAAAAGTACGACCAGAAGCTGAAGTTCGCGCTGAGCTCGTCGCTGTCGCGCCAGGAGATCGGTGAGCGTGCACGTGCCGAACTCAAGCGCGTGCGCGAAGATATGTACGGCATCGCGCAGACCGTGCTGAAGGACAAGCCGGGTGCGCCGGAAATGCCGGCGCAGCCGACCGACGAGCAGCAGCAGAAGGCGATCGAGGCCGCGCTGGAACTGGCCTACGCCGACAAGCCGGCACGCGACAAGGTGGTCGACGACGCCAAGGCCGCACTGGAGCAGTCCACCGCGTTCGTGCGCGAGCACGACCTGATGACGCTGCCCGATGCGCCGGTGGACATCATCCTGATGCCGGAATTCCAGCGCGGCGTGGCCGTGGCCTACTGCGATTCACCGGGCCCGCTGGACAAGAACCTGAAGACCTTCTACGCCGTGTCGCCGATTCCGGACGACTGGAACGACAAGCAGGTCGACTCGTTCCTGCGTGAGTACAACTCGCGCATGATCCACCTGCTGAGCATCCACGAAGGCACCCCGGGCCATTACCTGGAAGGCTGGCATTCGGCCAAGTTCCCCTCCACCCTGCGTGCGGTACTGCGTTCAGGCCTGTTCGCCGAGGGCTGGGCGGTCTACACCGAGCGCATGATGCAGGAGCAGGGCTACCTCAACAACGACCCGCTGTTCCACCTGGTGCAGCTGAAGTTCTACCTGCGCACGATCTCCAACGCGATCCTCGACCAGGGCGTGCACGTGGACAACTGGGATCGCGAGAAGGCGATGCACCTGATGACCCACGATGCGTTCCAGCAAGAGAGCGAGGCGGCGGGCAAGTGGGTGCGTGCACAGCTGACCTCGGCGCAGCTACCGACCTACTTTGTCGGTGCGCAGGAACACTTCGACACCCGCAAGGCGATGCAGGACAAGCTGGGCGACAAGTTCAACCTCAAGGCCTACCACGACCAGATGCTGTCCTACGGCGCACCGCCGGTGCGTTTCGCCCGCCAGCTGATGCTGGACCAGCCGATCGAGTGATCGCGCCGGTGTGAGCTGAATGAAAACGGCCCGGGGAAAAACCCGGGCCGTTTTCTGTTCTGGCGGTTGCGAACTGCCATCCTGGCGGTGCGAACTGCCATCCTGGTGGGTGCGAACCTTGGTTCGCACCGCTTCTGCCGCCACTCAATCAGACGATGTGGATATACAGCTTCCTCGAGTCCAGTCTCAAATCGAGGAAGTACTCCACACCACACCCGCGGCAGGCAGCGGGACAATCCTCATCGCTCCCACGTTGGTTCTCCGAGGCATCAGCCACCACCGGATATCCACAATCAAAACACGTAAAGGCAATGTTGCTGCCATGGGGGTCGGCCCATATTTCATCTCCATCGCCGTCCATTACAAGAAAGTCCGTGATGTTCATGATTCACCGGGATCGCTTGGTTGATTGCTGGAGACTACTCGAATCCGAGCATAAGGGGCGCGAAGCTGCTTCCGTCTCATCACACTGCGACGCCACCATCCATCCCGGATTCAAGGTGAATGCAACAGGTTGTTGAACTGCGCTTCACTGCAACCCGACTGCGCGCAGCCCGGCAGCATCAGCTCCACCCGGCCCGGCGGCTGTGCATCGGTCAACGGGATCGCACCACGTAGCTGCTCGCGCGTGGGATAGACATACACCAACCGGTAACGCACTTCACCGGCCCCACGATCACGCCAGCGCTCGAACTGCAGCAGGCCGCCGATCGGCGTCTTCTCGTACTGCCCCGGCAGGCTGTAGTCCGTGATTCCCAACGCCACCAGCACCGAACCGATGTTGGAATCGTGGCCGACCAGCAGGCTCACCTTTGGCGATGCCGGGTCCTCGAACAACGCATTCACTCTTGCCAGCAGCGGGGCGGCCACATCGCGCGCCACTTCGGGCGTTCCGAACAGGATGTCCTGGTAGCGGTTGCGGATCTGCGCCAGCGCCTGCCATTGCGCCTCGGTGGTCAACCGGCCCCAGCCTTCGCGGGGGATGCCACTGCCCTGGTAGTGCTCCATCAACAAGGCATCGACCAACCCGCTGGCCAGGGCCAGCGAACCGGACGCGCGTGGTTCCTTGCCCGGTTCCGCATTGAAGATCGTGTCGGCCAGCATCAGATGGCACTCGCTGTGCCCCGCACAGGCCGCCGACTGCGGGTAGCGGGTGATCTGCTCCACCACGGACAGTGCCGGTGCCAGTTCCGATGCGGCCAGCGCTCGCTGCATTGCCGACAGTGCGCGCTCGCGGAAGACCGTGTCTCTGTTGTGGATCACCGGATTGAACAACGGATCCATCGTGCCCAGCGCCATGCGCTGCTCGACCGCGACATGACAGCCCGGGAAGGCACCGGCAACGAAGAACTGCGCGGTGGCCTGGGTGCGCTGAAGGCTGTTGGCATGGGCGTGGAAGTCAGCCAGCTGCGGGCAACCCGAAGCCGGCAACAGCTGCGCCTGACGCAGCCACTGGCCCATGTAACGGCCCATGTAGACCTCCAGCACGCCGCCTTTGGTGGTGAGCTCGCCTGCGCCCACGTCCCAGCCTGGCCAGTGCTCCGGAGTGGCATTGGCCAGCGCGCCCGACGCCACCACCGGCGCACGCAGGTTGTGGCGGCTGAGCAGGATGACCTGCTCAAGCTGGTCGCCTTCCACGGGTGCCGGTGCGGTGGCTGCGGCCGTGGTTGCCAGGCTGAGGGCCAGCAGCAGAACGATCACTGATCGGCAGCCACAAAGCCACCGGTCTGCCGCGCCCACAAGCGCGCATACAGGCCACCGGCAGCAATCAGCTCGGCATGGGTGCCGGTCTCGACGATGCGGCCCTGGTCCATCACCACCAGCCGGTCCATGCGCGCGATGGTCGACAGCCGGTGCGCGATGGCGATCACCGTCTTGCCTCCCATCAACTGGTCCAGGCTGTCCTGGATCGCTGCTTCCACTTCCGAATCCAGCGCCGAAGTCGCTTCGTCCAGCACCAGGATCGGTGCATCCTTCAGCAGCACGCGGGCAATGGCGATGCGCTGGCGCTGGCCACCGGACAGCTTCACGCCACGCTCGCCGACGTGTGCGTCGTAGCCACGACGCCCCTGCCCGTCCACCAGCGTATCGATGAAGGCTTCGGCACGTGCTTTGGCTACGGCTGCACGCAGCTGCTCATCAGTCGCATCCGGGCGGCCGTACAGCAGGTTGTCGCGGATCGAGCGATGCAGCAGCGAGGTGTCCTGGGTAACCACGCCGATCTGCTGGCGCAGGCTTTCCTGCGTAACGTAGGCAATGTCCTGATCGTCGATCAGGATGCGGCCGCTTTCCAGGTCGTACAGGCGCAGCAGTACGTTGACCAGGGTCGACTTGCCGGCGCCGGACGGACCGACCAGGCCGATCTTCTCGCCCGGCTTCACCACCAGGTCCAGGCCGGCAATCACACCGCCCTTTTTACCGTAATGGAAGTGGATGTCCTGGAAATGCACGCCGCCTCGGGTCACCTGCAGCGGCACCGCATCCTCGCGGTCCTGCACGGTCAGCGGCTGGGCGATGGTGGTGATGCCATCCTGCACCGTGCCGATGTCCTCGAAGATGCCGTTGATGGTCCACATGATCCAGCCGGACATGTTGTGGATGCGGATCACCAGGCCGGTGGCCAGGGTGATCGCGCCGACGGTGATGTGGCCGCCATTCCACAGCCACAGCGCGAGACCGCAAGTACCGGCAATCAGGAAGCCGTTGACGATGGCGATGGTCAGGTCCATGCCGGTGGTGATGCGGGTCTGTGCGCGGTGCTTGACCGCCAGCTCCTGGATCGACTCGGCCACGTAGGCCTGCTCGCGCCCGCCATGGGCGAACAGCTTCAGCGTGGGAATGTTGGTGTAGCCATCGACAATGCGGCCCATTGCCTTCGAACGTGCTTCCGAGGCGATCCATGCCCGTTCCTTCGCGCGCGGCACGAAGTAGACCAGGATCACCACGTAGGCCAGCAGCCACAGGATCAGCGGCACCATCAGCCGCCAGTCGGCCTGCGCGAACAGGTACAGCGCGGTGCCGGTGTAGACCACGATGTACCAGAGCGAATCGACCATCTGCACCGCCGACTCGCGCAACGAGGTACCGGTCTGCATCACCCGGTTGGCCACGCTGCCAGCAAAGTCGTTCTGGAAAAAGCTCAGGCTCTGCCGCACCACGTAGTTGTGCATCAGCCAGCGCGAGCGGTTGCTCAGGCCGGGCACGATCGCCTGGTTCACCAGCAGGTTGTGCAGGCCGACCAGGATCGGCCGCGCGATGACCGTGATGAACAGCATCCAGCCCAGTTCATTGGCGTGGCGCTTGAAGAAGCCGGCACCCGGCTGCTCGGCGACCATGTCGACGATGCGGCCCAGGTAATCGAACATCGCCACTTCCACCAGCGCCAGCAGCAGGCCGGCGATCAGGGTCGCCAGCAGCACTGGCCACACCGGGCGCAGGTAGTGCAGGTAGAACGGCAGCACCTTGCGCGGCGGCATGCGCCCGTCCACGGGCGGGAACACCGGAATCAGGGATTCAAACCAACGGAACATTGCATTCCCTCGCCTCTTGCAAGCGGC
>NZ_JAOCEW010000054.1:0-22461 GCF_029841665.1 Stenotrophomonas sp. GD03819 | reverse complement strand
CTGCCGGTACTTCGGCACGAACACCTTGTTCACCGCATCGGCGAGCTGGTCCGGCGGCAGCAGGCCCTGGTCGAGCAGGAAGTTGTTGAACGCCAGGCGGTCAAACTTCGCGCCCAGTGCCAGCTCGGTCTGCATGCGCAGCTCCAGGATGCGGGTGTAGCCGTAGAAGTAGCTGCCGGCCTGGCCCGGCATGCGCACCATGTAGCGGTCCAGTTCCTGGGTGGCCATCGCCTTGGACAGGCCGACCTGCTCCATCAGCACGCGCTCGCCGTTGGCGCGATCGGTCAGGCCGAGGTTGAGCATCGGGTCCAGCATCGCGCGCGCGGCACGAAGCAGGCGGAACTGCAGGGCGATCATCTGACCGTCCAGCGGTTCGTAGGGCACCATCTCGGCCTCGGCATACAGTGCCCAGCCTTCCACGTTCACCGAATTGAACGCGAACATGGTGCGTGCCAGCGACACGCCACGCTCGACCATCGCGGTGAACTGCAGCTCGTGACCGGGGCGGCCTTCATGCGCGCTCAGCGTCCATGCCGCCGCACCGAAATTGAAGTCGTCGTACTGCGCACCCGGGCCCGCAGCCGGGTTGCCCAGCGGCAGCACGAAGGTGCCCTGCTGCCCGGTATTGTTGACCAGCGGCGCCGGCAGGAAGTGCGGCGCCGGGCTGGCCGCGCTCTCGGCGGCCGAGCCCAGGCGCATCTGCATGGCGCGCTGGGGCACGTCGACGATGGCGTGCTCACGGATCAGCGGGTCGATCGCATCGATCACCTTGCGGTAGTGGCGTTCCAGATGATCGTCGGCGATCTTGTCGGCCTTCAGTGCGCGGATCACCGCTACCGGGTCGCTCGGATCGGCCACCTTCAGGCCCTTGTCCTTCACCACCAGCGGCGCCAGCTGCTGCATCGCCGAGCGGGTTTCCATGAACTCCAGCTGCGCGCGCTGCATCAGCAGCTTCGGATCGATGTCAATGCCGACCTGCTTGAGCTGGTAGGCGTACAACGGCGCCGGCAGGCGCGCATCGGTGCGTGCCTTCGGCAGCACTTCCTTGCGAGTCCAGGCGGCGTAGTCCTTCATCTGCCCGGCCAGCGCCTTCATCGCCTCATCGGCGCCGGCGATCTGGTACTTCTTCAGCAGCGACTCGATGCCGGTGATGTAGGTCTCGACGTTGTCCAGCGACTGCTGCACTTCGATCTTGGTCGGCTGCAGCAGGCTGCTGTCCTTCAGGCGTTCTTCGTAGCGCTGGCGGGCTAGCGTGGTGAACGCGGTGCCGCCCGGCTGCAGGCCGGCATAGGCCTTGAGGCGGTCAAGCGCCTTGGCCCGGCGCTCAGCCGGCACCTGGTCGGACAGCAGCAGGTTGAGGCCGCTGAACACCGTCTGCGGCGCATCACTCCACGGCAGCAGGTATTTCTCGTTGAGCTCGCTGCCTTCGATGTTCTGGCTGGCGGCATGGATCATGATCTCCAGGTCCTGGCGGACGTTGGGATCCTTCTCGGTGGCCAGCTTTGCCTTGAGTTCATCGCGGGCTTTGGCCATCGCGGCGCGATAGCGCTTGCCGTTGTCCGGGCCAAGGTCTGCGACCTTGTCGTCGTAGCCGGGAACGCCGAAGAAGCCGGTTTCCTCCGGCTGGAACGGGCCTTGTGCATCAAGCAGGATCTGCGCCAGTGCATTGCTGCGGGCAACCCAGGCCGGGCTGGCCGGAGTAGTGGCCTTGGCAGCCGGCGCGGCCAGGGCTGGCGGTGCGGACAGCAACGGGGCGGCGGTCAGGGCCAGGGCAACGGCCAATGCAATCGGCTTCATGGTGCACTCCAGGACAGGGTTGCCCGCACCCTACGCGCTCACGGCGATGGCGACAATCGGCTGGAGGTCATGGGCGGACCGGCATGAATGCGCCCGCCCGCTCGGGTATCCGGTCATGGCTCGGGGTAGAAATTGGCAATCACCCCTCGGGTCTCATTCAACACTCTGACGTTGTGATGGGTCTCTTTCGTCCCTGCGGGCAAACCGTTATGACTGAGGTCAGGCGACGACCAGAGATTTATCCGTCCACATGGTGCTCCGGAGCATTCATAGGACATCAGTGTCCTCCAACGTCCAGGCGCATTTTCCGGCGCCTTATAGCCATGGCCATAAGAAAATCTCGGGGGACGTACGGTGGCGTTCGCGGGCTCATGATCTGCACCGAACAGGTGCCCGATCTCGTGGGCAAGGCTGCTGGTCGTGGCACCGAGACAATTCCGTTCCACTACCGCGAATGCGGTTTCCTTCGTCGCAAGCACGCGCTGCGATTGCCCACAGACCGACCGTGACGGACCGGTATCAATGATCATCAGCACGATGTCTGCCTTCTCAATATCACGAACCTGATGCATGACGCCGAGTGCGCCTCTTCTTCCGGCAACCAGATCGTCAAGCGTCTGAGTAACACCGGTTTCCTGATAGCCGGAAAGGACGTTGGCGGCGCGCTCGAGTTCAACCTTGATTCCGCTATGAGAGAAACTCTCGTTGGCTAAACAGACGGCCTCCCGCATTTCTGCGAAGACCACCTCGCGGTCATCGCCGAGGGCCGTAGTTCCGTAGCCAAACAGGACACGTACTGTCGATTTCGCCTCTTGCTCAACGTCGTCAGAACTGACCGCATCGAGTGCATCCGGGCTGACATCGCGAACCGGTGCCTCGCGTGGAAGCCGGCGAAAATCCTTTCGAATCAGCACACCTTCTTGCAGTTCGTATCGAAAGCTCCCAATGTCAAAGATGGCCCTTAGTTGTCCGTCAGCAGCCTCGGTGATCCGAACCGCTCTCTCCGCATCCACGCACGAAGACGGTGCCTTAGATGTAGAAGTAGAAGTAGAAGTAGATGTAGATGTAGATGCCATCGTTCCGGTCCAACGAAGCCGGGCAGAGGGCATCGCGGCCACTGCTCCTGCATCCGTGCCCGCCGGGACATAGACCGGGTCTGGAGCCGCATTCAATCGCGGGCCTGCAGTGCGCTTCAATCGCACGATTGCATCGAAGAGATCCACTTCGATCACATTGTCGGACAATGCCTCTGGGTGAACGTCGACACGGCGAATCCAGTCGACAATGCTATCCTCGTGCCGCTTACGAATCTGCATACCGGGATCCCATCCGCCGACAGGAATCTCAATGAACTTGGATGCCGCCTGCGCAGGCCAGGATGCGCTACTGAATAGCACGACGGCCAGAGAGAATAGAGCTGTTTTCATGATCTACTCGTAGTATCGGTGCCACATGGCATGACGAACGCTACGGCCTTGCTACTGACCACTTGGAGACTTTCGTCACATAGGCTGTGGGAGACAGCGATGTCGAGTAGCATGCGACAAAATCTCCCTATGCAAGCTCAGGATTGGTCAGATCTGAAGCGCTGAAATTCGGCCTCGCCATGCCAGCGATACTCAAGTAACTGGCGCTTGCGACACCTGATAGTCTGGCCGCCGGTCCCTCACATCATTGCGCTCATTGAACACAGCGCGGCGCGTATCGCGCTTCACCAGCTGATCATCGTTGAGGGTATAGCGCCAGACGCCGTGCCTGAACCCCGCGCGTGCGCCCGAGGCACTCAATCTGATGCTTATGCGCTGCGGCTGGCTGAGCTTGGGTTTGCATCCGGGGACGTGCTTTTCGCCGTTCCCGTCCATTGCACGCTGGACATCGTGACAACTTCGCGATGGACGCCCTGCGCACCATCAGGGCGGTACATGACCTCTTCCGCGGTTTCGAACAAAGGGACGGAAGGATCGCGGACAAGGTGGAGAACAACGTCATACAGGTTGACGGTAATCTCGTCTGCGGCCAACGCAAGCTCATTCCCTCGAACCAGACGCACCCATTCCACGGTGTCGCCACTCGCACGCAGGCGCTGCTCTGCCTGTACCACCGATGTATCGGCAAGCGCCTCCACGAATGGCTCAGCGGCCATGGTCTGCGAGAGCCATACCGGCGTGTAGAGCTGCAACGCCGCCAGCATCCTGATCGCTTCTATTCGAATTGCATGGACCTCCGGGACAGGACCGACGTCGGCTGCCTGGGGCAGCACGATACGTTTCGATCAATCTCTAGAGGAATGCGGGCAAGGTCGCAATGGTCAACCGCGACAGCCCCAGCCAAGCATGTGTGGCAGGGCATTCTCACGGCTCAGCACCCCGATGTAGGAGGTCCCGCTTACGACACGGCGACCAAGCCAAAGCCCCGCGCTGCGCGCGACAGTCGACTGACGGTCGGCGCTACTCCCGCCGCTTCAAGCGGAGGTCACAACGCCGCGGTCAGCGGGCATTCGCCGCGATCACGGCAGGCCTGCAACTCGCACTCTCCCGCAGCCTCGTCGTCATCCAGTGCGGTCAGATCGAAGGTCTGCTTGTCTTCGGCCAATACATACATCACCGGGTAATCCCAGACTTCATCGCGACGGCTGCCCTGTACGAACAATCGCCCGTGCGCATGCGGTCCTTCCAGCGCAACGGTCAGGCCGACATCGCGCTGGCCATTGATCGCGGTCTGCATGCTGCCCAGCGGCATCGATTCGATATGCAGCGGCTCGCCGAAGGCTTCCACCAGTTCGATGCTGCAGCCCGCGCGACGCAGCGCTTCGCGCATCGGCGGGCTCTCGCGTGCCGCCTCGCTCCAGCGCAGCACGCTCCAGGTCACCACGCCACCTGCGCCGCCCAGCACCAGCACCACCGTCAGCGGCATTGCCCAGCGCCAATGGCGGCACCACCAACCGGCGGACGTCTGTCGATGGGCGGGAATCGGTGGTGGCAGGGTCATCGGCGGGCTCCTTCCCGGCTGCGGATCAGGGCTTCAGGCAACGTCCCAGGAAGGCTTCGGCCACGCGGTAGCGATGCAGGGCATCGGCGCCGGACAGGCCATGCTTGGCACCCGGGTAGGTCATCAGCTCGAACGGCTGTGCACGTTTCTGCAACGCGCTCATCAGGCTGGTCGAATTGGTGAACAGCACGTTGTCGTCAGCCATGCCGTGGATCAGCAGCAGCGGCGAGCGCAGGCCGTCGATATGGGTCAGCACGCGCGCTTCGCGGTAACCCGCTTCATTGCGCGCCGGCAGATCCATGTAGCGTTCGGTGTAATGGCTGTCATACAGGCCCCAGTCGGTCACCGGCGCACCGGCCACGCCACAGGCGTACTGGTTCGAGGCCTTGGCCAGCAGCATCAGGGTCATGTAGCCACCGTTGGACCAGCCCTGCACGCCGATGCGCGCCGGGTCCACCCACGGTTGCTGCTTCAGCCAGGTCACGCCGCGCAGCTGGTCGGTCACTTCCACCGTGCCCTGCTTGCCATACAGCGCACCACCGAAGTCACGGCCACGTCGCGGGGTGCCACGGTTGTCCAGCGAGAACACCACGTAGCCCTGCTGGGCCAGATACTGGTTGAACAGGTGGTCGCCACGGCCGGGCCAGCTGTCGGTGACGGTCTGGCTGGCCGGGCCGCCGTAGACGTACACCGCCACCGGGTAGCGCTTGGACGGATCGAAGCCGGCCGGCTTGATCAGGCTGTAGTTCAGCGGGGTCTTGCCATCGGCAGCCGTCAACGTGCCGAACTCGACCGGGCGCTGCGCATCGCGGTAGCGCGCATACGGGTGCTTGGGATCGGCCAGGTCGTTCTCCACCAGCGTAGCGATCTTCTCGCCGTTGGCGCGGAACAGTTCAATCTGCGGCGGCGTAGTGCTGTTGGACCAGCTGTCAACGTAGACGCTGGCATTGCGGGCGAACGTGGCGCTGTGCATGCCCGGCGCCCTGGACAGGCGCTGCGGCTCGCCACCCTGCAGCGACACCGCGTAGATCTGGCTTTCGCGCGAGGTCTCGATGCCGGCACGGAAGTAGGCCTTGCCGGCCTTTTCATCGACCGCCAGCAGTTCGTCCACCGGCCAGTTGCCGTGGGTCAGCGCGGTGGCCTTGCCCTTGCTGTCGATGCGGTACAGGTGCTGGAAGCCGGTGCGCTCGGACGACCACAGCACGCTGCCGTCGTCGAGGAAGCGCAGGCTGTTGTGCAGCGGCACCCAGGTCGGGCTGGTCTCGTGGGCGAGCACGCGCTGGCGGTTGGAATCGAGCGCCACTTCCACCAGGTCCAGCTGTTTCTGGTCGCGCGACTGGCGCTGGAAGCTCAGGTGCTGCGCATCGCGCCAATCGACGCGGGCCAGGTAGATGTCCTGCTCCTTGCCCAGGTCGACCCAGCGCGGCTGCGCGTCGGCGGCCGGTGCGATCACGCCCAGCTGCACGCGCACGTTGGCATCGCCGGCGGCCGGATAACGCTGCTCGATCACGTCGGTGCGGTCGGCGTAGACCTCGTAGCGCTTCTGCACCGGCACCGGTGCCTCGTCGATGCGGGCAAAGGCAATGGCCGAATCATCCGGCGCCCACCAGTAGCCCGTGTGGCGGTCCATCTCCTCATCGGCGACGAACTCGGCCACGCCGTTGCCGATGGTGGTGCTGCCATCACGGGTCAGCTGCAGCTGCTTGCCACTGGCCAGGTCGATCACCCACAGGTTGCGGCCGCGGATGAAGCTGACGAAGCCGCCCTCGGGCGACAGCTTGGCGTCGGTGGCGAATCCTTCACCGTGGGTCAGCTGGCGTACCGCGGCTTGGCCCTGCTGCTTGAGGTCGTACAGGTACAGCTCGCCGCCCAACGGGAACAGCAGGCGCTGCGCGTCCGGCGACCACTGGTAATCGACGATGCCGGTCATCGCGGCGATGCGCTGGCGTTCGCGGCGTGCCTTTTCCTCATCGCTGAGGGTTTCGGTGCCGGGCAGCACCACCTTGGAATCGACCAGCAGCCGGGTCTGGCCGCTGCCGATGTCGTAGGTCCACAGGTCCAGCTGGTTGCGGTCGCTGTCCTTGCCGCGCAGGAAACTGACCTGCGAACCGTCCGGCGCCACCTTCGGCTTCATCAGGGTCGGGCCGGACAACGGCAACGGGCCGGTGATGGCTTCCAGAGTCAGCTTTTCAGCGTGGGCGGTGGTTGTGGTGGCGAGCATGAGGGCGAGCGAAGCGAACAGGTGGCGCATGGAGGATCCCGGCAAACGGCAGGTCCACCCCGGCTCGGAGCACGGGGCGGTCGTTCCCCATCCTAACCAAGCCCGTGCAGGAAGGCAGCATGACCTTTTGCCCATAAGGAATGCTGACGAGTGCCGACCAACGGCCGGCATCCACCGTCCTGGGTCAACGCTGGCCGAACAGGTGCTTGCGCTCTTCGTCGCTGAGCGGCTTGCCGGCGTTGGGGTTCACCTGCTGGCGCAGGGCATAGGCGCGCTGGGTGGCCGGGCGTGCGGCGATGGCGTCGTGCCAGCGCTTGAGGTTCGGGAACGCGGCGAAATCCACCGGCAGCTTGTCGTAGGCGCCGATCCACGGATAGCTGGCCATGTCGGCGATGCTGTACGCGTCGCCGGCAAGGAAGGCGTGCTGGGCCAGGCGCTTGTCCATCACCCCGTGCAGTCGGCGCACCTCGTTGTCGTAGCGCTCGATGGCATACGGGATCTTGTCCGGCGCATACACGTTGAAGTGGCCCATCTGGCCGCTCATCGGGCCCAGGCCGGCCATCTGCCAGAACAGCCATTCCAGGGTGGTGACGCGGCCGCGCGGGTCGCTGGGCAGGAACTGGCCGGTCTTTTCGGCCAGGTACAGCAGGATCGCGCCGGACTCGAACACGCTCAGCGGGGCGCCGCCATCGGCCGGGGCGTGGTCGACAATCGCCGGCATCTTGTTGTTCGGCGAGATCGCGAGGAATTCCGGCTTGAACTGGTCGCCCGAGCCGATGTTGACCGGGTGGATGCGGTACTCCAGGCCGGCTTCTTCCAGCAGCAGGGTCACTTTGTGGCCGTTCGGGGTGGGCCAGTAATACAGGTCGATCATGGCGGCGGCTCGGGGTGCGGAAAGGAACCTGAAGTCTAGTGCGTGAGTTGGGTTGGCACCGTCATGGCGGGCCGGTAACCTCGCCTCTCCCCCGCAACGCAGCATCCTCCGCATGAGTGCAAACCGCCCGCCGCTCTCCCCGCTGTCCACGCTGATCTTCGCCTCACGCTGGCTGCAGCTGCCGCTGTACCTGGGCCTGATCGTGGCGCAGTGCGTCTATGTGTTCCTGTTCGGCAAGGAACTGTGGCACCTGATCTCGCATTCGGCCTCGATGGGTGAACAGCAGATCACGCTGATCGTGCTGGGCCTGATCGACGTGGTGATGATCTCCAACCTGCTGGTGATGGTGATCGTCGGCGGCTACGAGACCTTCGTCTCGCGCCTGCGCCTGGAAGGCCACCCGGACCAGCCGGAATGGCTGAGCCACGTCAACGCCAGCGTGCTGAAGGTGAAGCTGGCGATGGCGATCATCGGCATCTCCTCAATCCACCTGTTGAAGACGTTCATCGCCAGCGGTGCGCTGGGCGGCATCCCGCTGTGCACGCCGGAGCAGATGAGCGTGGCCGCTGCCAACATCGGTGTCGCCCGCTGCTCGATGCTGACCCAGGACGGCGTGCTGTGGCAGACCATCATCCACTGCGTGTTCATCCTGTCGGCGATCGGCATCGCCTGGACCGACAAGCTGATGTCCAACGGCCACAGCAAGTCGCACGACAAGGCGCACGACCACTGAGGTCGTTGCCAGCAGCGGCGTGACGCCGTTGCCCCGTCCTGGCCACCGCCCTTGTACGCGGCGGTGGCCGGGATGCTAGATTGCACCCTCGCCGTTGCCGGCGGTGGCGTCGGGAAACGTCACCCTGCCGCGCCCGGACCCCAAGTCCCGGCCATGCGTATCAATGATTTACGTCACGTCGTCTTCTAGAGGGGAGCAGGATGTCGCACGTCTCAACGATCACCGCCGCGCGCCGGTGGCTGCCGGTTGCCCTGGCACTGGCACTGGCCGCCTGCTCGGGCAAGGAAGAATCCGCAGCGCCTGCTGCCGCCACGGCGCCTGCCGCTGCCGCACCCGCCGCACCGGTGGTCGCTGCCAAGGTGCAGTCGATGGGTACCGAGCAGCTGCGCGAGTCGGCCAGCCAGGCGCTGCGCGAGAACCGCATGTATGCACCGGCCGGCGACAACGCCATCGAGTACTACCTCGCCCTGCGTGACAAGACGCCGGACGACGCCTCGGTGAAGAGCGCGCTGACCGATCTGCTGCCCTACACCCTGATCGCCGCCGAGCAGCACCTGGGCCGCGAGGACTACACCGAGGCGCAGCGCCTGGTGGCACTGATCGAGAAGGTGGATGCCTCCGCCCCCGCACTTCCGCGCCTGAAGGAAGGCCTGGCCAAGGGCGTGGAAAACGCCGCCAAGCGCACCGAGACCGAAGCCGAGAAGGCAAAGAAGGACGCCGAGGACCGCAGCAAGCAGCAGATCGAACAGCAGCGCCTGGCCGAACAGCGCACCAAGGAAGCCGACGCGGCCAAGCAGATCGCCGCGCAGCAGGATGCCGCACGCCGCGACAACGAGCGCCAGGAGGCCGAGCGCCAGGCCGCGGCCCGTCGCGATGCCGAACAGAAGCAGCAGCAGGCCGCCGCCCAGCAGGCCAGCGCCGCGCGCCAGGCAGCCGCCGCCGCAGCTCCCACCCTGCGCCCGGTCAGTACGCCAGCGCCGCGCTATCCGGCCGAAGCCCTGCGTTCGGGAACGTCGGGGGAAGTACTGGTGGAGATCACCGTGGGCACCGACGGCTCAGTGGTCAGCGCCCGCGTGCTGCGCGCGACGTCCGGACGGACCTTCGACCGCGAAGCCCTGAACGCGGTCAAGCGCTGGCGCTTCGAGCCCGTCAACGCGCCGGTCACCACCCGCCGCACCCTGGTGTTCGCGCCGGGCGGCTGACCGCAGAAAAGGGGACGGACGGGATCAAGTCGTTTCTGCCGCCTCCATGACGCCAAGGCCCGGTCCGTCCGGGCCTTGTCCGCTTCAGGCCGCGCCATCAATCAGGTGCTGCAGGGCAGGATCGCGCGCGACCAGCACCTGGAACAGACCCAGCGCATGCAGGCCAGGCAGCAACGCACGCAGGTCAGCTTCGGCAGTGGCGCGGAAGGCGGGATCGCTGGACGGATCGTGCCAGTCACGAACGCTGGCCAGGAAAGCACCTACGCTGCCCTTGCGCACGGTGACGCCGTTCACCTGCAGGTCGTTCTGATGGTCGGGAAGAATGTCCTGTGGCTGCATGGGGAAGCGCTCCGTTGAAGTAGGCTCCAGTGTCGGGACGCGGACGCGACGTTTCTGCCGTATAACTGCCAATTGATATGGCAGATCAGACAACCACCGGATTACTCGACCCCACGTTGGCCGATACCGCCGACGGACCGGTGGTGCTGGCGGCCGGGCTGCGCCAACGCGGTATGCGTCGCACAGCGCGCCACCGGCATGCCCGTGGGCAGCTGCTGGGTGCACACCAGGGGCTGCTGCGGATCGCCGCCGACGACCTGCACTGGCTGCTGCCCGCAGGTCACGTCGCCTGGATACCGCCCTTGCTGCCCCACGCGCTGCTGAGCGCAGACGGGTTCGATGGCTGGAGCCTGTACTTCAACGCCGAGGCCTGCCTGGGCCTGCCCGCCACACCGCGCATTTTCCAGCCCAATGCACTGCTGCGGGCGGCGACGACACGTGCGCTGCGATGGCCCCACCAGCCACTGGATGCTGCGCAGGCACGACTGGCCGGTGTGATCGCCGATGAGATCGCCGCCAGCACGCCTCTGCCGCTTGCCCTGCCACAACCGCGTGACCGGCGACTGCAGAAGATCGCCGCCGCACTGGCGCGCGCACCCGAAGACGGCCGCAGCATCGAGGACTGGGCCGCCAGCAGCGGCCTGTCCGGCCGCAGCCTTGCCCGCCGTTGGCAGGCCGAAACAGGCATGACCTTGAGCCAGTGGCGGCAGCGCCTGCGCGTGCTGCTGTCGCTGCCACGCCTGCTGGCGGGCGAACCGGTGATCAGCGTCGCGCTGTCGATGGGCTACGACACGCCCAGTGCGTTCATCGCCGTGTTCAAGCGCGAGATGGGCGTGACGCCTGCGCGGTACGGGGAGGACTGACGTATCCAGTACTCCCTCTAGCCTTCCTTGCGACCTAAGCTGCTTGCTGATTTCAGGAGCGCAACAGATGAAGTACGACGACGCCAGCTGGCATTCCGGGGGTGACTTCCCTTCGGATCTTCCTGCAGAGGCCGGTGCCACTCACATCGGTATGTACCTGGCATGGCTGCTGCTACAGGGCATGGCAAGCGAAGAGCTCGCCGAGGACGCAGAAGAAGACCTGCAGGCGTTGCTGGAACGCAGAACGACGCCAGGCCTGTTCCTGCTGGAGTGCAGCGACGGCAAATTCGTCGACGATCTGATCAGTGATGAAGCCAACACGTTCACCGCTGCGTACTACGACCTCGAGAATGGCCAGTACCTGGACGACTATGAGGGACAGCTGGGCGCCAATGTCCCGGATCTGTACCACGTCGCCGATACCTGGGAGAACTTCGATCGACTGGCACCGGTGATTGCCCAGCGTTTCGCCATTTGGCAGGCAACGCAGTCCTGAAATCAACGAGGCCCGGAATGACCGGGCCTCGTTTCAGATCCGCCGGGCATGGCCCGGCGCTACCACCCGCACTTAGCCGGAGATGGCCAGGCGCTCGTTGTGGTACCGGCGCACTGCGGCGAACCACAGCAGTGCGGCCAGGCCGAGGCTGGCGCCCAGGTAGATGGCCCAGACTGCCGGCGTGATCGGCTCGTGGCGGATCACCTTCAGCAGCATCTGGTTCTGCGACAGGAACGGCACGGCGTACTGCCACAGCTCGCTCTTCAACGGGTAGGCCACCAGCGCGTAACCGGGCATCATCGGCAGCAGCATCAGCCAGGTCATGTGGCTCTGCGCCTCCTTCATGCTCTTGGCTGCGGCCGACAGGAAGGTCAGCAGCGAGGTGCCGATCATCAGCATCGGCAACATCACCAGCAGCATCTGCAGCATCGAACCGACATTCATGTTGAACTGGCGGCCGATGTTGCCGGGCGCGATCTGTGCGCTCACCTTGAACGCCACCAGGGTCAGCAGCAGCGACACGAACCCGACCACGCAGGCGGCGGCGATCTTGCCGCTTACGATCGCGCTGCGCGAACCCGGCGTGGCCAGCAGCGGCTCCAGCGACTGCCGCTCGCGCTCACCAGCGGTAGCGTCCATCACCAGGTAGGCGCCACCGATGAACGAGGTGAGTGTGAGAAGCACCGGCAGCAGCATCGACAGGATCATGCCGCGCTTGGCTTCGGCACTGGCCAGGTCCTGGCGCGCCACGTCCAGCGGCCGCGCGACCTGCGCGTCGATGCCACGCGCCATCAGGCGCAGCGCACCGATCTGGCCATTGTAGGTCGCCAGTGCCGCCTCCAGGCGTGCGCTGGGCACTTCTGCGGCGCGACGGGTACTGTCCTTGATCACCTCCACCAGCGCCGGCTTGCCATCGGCCCAGTCCTTGCCGAAGTCATCGCTGATACGCAGTGCCACGTCGATCTGCTGGCTGCGGATGGCCTCGGCCAGATCCTTCGGTGCCGGCGCGGCGTTCAGCCCCTGCGCGGCGAGGAAACGCACCAGATTGGGGGCGTTGTCCGCACCGATGGTCGGAATCTGCAGCGGTTGTTCAATCTGGGTGCGCACCCGGCTCTCGGCCAGCTTGCCCATGCCCAGCAGCAGCACCGGGTACAGCAGCGGCCCGAACAGCAGGGTCAGCAGCAGCGTGCGGCGATCACGGGAAAGGTCGCGCAGTTCCTTGCGCATCACCGTCATCAGGGTCGACATCATGCTCATGCGTGCAGGCCCTCTTCGCTGCCGATCAGTTTCACGAACGCATCTTCCAGGTTGGATTCGCCGGCCTGCGCACGCAGTTCATCGGCGCTGCCGGCAGCCATCACCGTGCCCTTGGCAATGATCACGATGTGATCGCACAGCGCGGCCACCTCCTGCATTATGTGGCTGGACAGGATCACGCAGCGGCCCTCTTCGCGCAGACCCAGCAGGAAGCGGCGCAGTGCGCGCGTGGTCATCACGTCCAGGCCATTGGTCGGCTCATCGAGAATGACGTTGCGTGGGTCGTGCACCAGCGCGCGGGCAATCGCGGTCTTGGTGCGCTGGCCCTGCGAGAAGCCATCGGTCTGGCGGTCGAGGATATCGCCCATGTCGAGTGCATGTGACAGCACCTCGATGCGCTCGCGGATGCGCTCGGCCGAGAGACCATGCAGTTCGCCGAAGTAGGCGATGTTCTCGCGCGCGGTCAAGCGCTTGTAGACACCGCGCGCGTCGGGCAGCACGCCAAGGTGGCGGCGTACGTCCACCGGATTGCGCGCAGCATCGACACCATCGACGCTGATGCTGCCCTGGTCGGGGGTCATCAGCGTGTACAACATGCGCATGGTGGTGGTCTTGCCGGCACCATTGGGGCCGAGCAGGCCGGTGATGCGGCCATCCTCGGCGCGGAAGCCGACGTTGGAGACCGCCTGGATGCGGCCCGTGCGGGTGTCGAAAGCCTTGTGCAGGTTGTCGGCGACGATCATGGTTCCCATCCGTTGAACGAAGTGAACGCCGGCACGTAGCTCAGCGTGTCCAGACAGCCGGCATCCAGCGCCTTGGCATCGGTCTTGTCGATGAACTGGCCGAGCAGGCGCGGCATGCAGCCGGCGGTCAGCGTGCCGTGGCCCTGGCCGCGGGCGACCAGCGCGCGACCATTGGGCAGGCCCTTGAGCACCTGCTCGGCATAGCGCGGCGGCGTCACCGGGTCCAGCTCACCGGACAGCAGCAGCGCCGGTACGTCACTGCGCAGCGGCACGGCATTGCCTGCCGGTGCCGGCCGGTGCGGCCATACCGGGCAGGCGGCGAAGAAGGCACTGGCCACGTCGTTGCCGAACAGGCGCTCGGGATCTTCGGCCGGTGCGTGGTAGCGCGGCGCATCTTCGCTGCAGATCACCGACCACTGCATGCCACGATTGATCTGGAAATCCATGCTGCGGTTCGCACCACGTGCCAGCGACGCCAGCGGTGCATAGCGGCCATGCGCGGCTTCATCGAGAACCAGCGGCAGCAGCGAGGAATACTGCGGCACATAGGAGAAGGCGAACGCCAGGCCGATCACGCTGTCCGGACTCAGTACATCCTGCCGGGTCTGGTTGGTGCCGGGGTCGCGATACTCCACCGAGACCGGCGCACGGCGCAGGGTCTCGACCACGCTGCGCAGCTGCGCGCGGGTGTCGGTCGGGAAGCGCTTGCTGCAGGCGGCATCCTTGCGGCACTGCGCCGATTGCAGGGCGATCGCATCCTCGAACGTCGTGGCGAAATCACCGCCCACCACCAGCTCATTCGGCACTACGCCATCGATGACGATGCTGCGCGTGTGCTGTGGATAGGCACCTGCATAGCGCTGGGCCACGCGCGTACCGTAGGAGCCGCCGACCAGGTTGATGCGCTCGACGCCCAGCGCCTGACGCACCGCATCCAGATCAGCAATGGCCTCGGTGGTGGTGTAGAAGCGCGCATCGGCCCGCCCCTGCAGCGAAGCGGCGCAGCGCTCGGCGTAATCGCGCAGCGATGCTTCAGTGGGTGCGGCATCCTCGTCCATGGCCAGTTCCTTGCCATCCGCGCCACGGCAGTTGAGCGGGTTGGAGCCGCCGGTACCGCGCTGGTCGACGAGGAAGATGTCGCGCTGCTTGCGCACCTGACGCAGGGCGGTATCGACAATGACGGCCACCTCGCTGGCTGCCTGGCCAGGACCACCGGCCAGGAAGAACACCGGATCGGGCTGGCTGCTGCCGCCATCGCCCGATTCCAGCCAGGCGATGCGCAGGCCGACGCGTCGGCCATCGGGCCGGGCCCGGTCCTCAGGCACCTGCAGGGTGGCGCACTGCGCTTCCACGTTGGCGCTGGCGCCTTCGGTGGACAGCGTGCAGGGCTGGAAATCGATGCTGCCGAAGCGGCGGCTGGGTGCATCGCTGGCGCCTTCGGCGCCGGGTGACGGTGACTGGCTGCAACTGGCAAGCATCAGGCTGGCCAACGCTGCGGCCAGCGCGAGGTGGTGACTTTGCATCGTGCTCGTTTCCCCTGGAGGACGTTCCTGGCAACCACGACGGGCTGCCGCGGAAGATGTGACTCAACTTACACGGGCACGGCGTCGTCGGCGATGGGCAGACGCGAAATCTCCGCCGGCGTGGCGCAGGCCAGGCGATCGCGGCCGGCGGCCTTGGCCCGGTACAGCGCCGCGTCTGCCGCTGCCAGCAGCGTGGACAGGTCGCCGTGGCCGTCGTCCATGGCCAGGCCGATGCTGGCGGTGACCGTCACCGGCCCGGTGGTCAGCCGCGCCGGCTTCTGCTGCAGAGCGGTACGGATCGCCGCAGCCCCCGCCATCGCTACACCCTGCGTGCTGCCGGCCAGCACCAGCACGAACTCCTCGCCACCGTAGCGGCCCAGCAGCGTGTCGTGGCCCTGCAAACCGTGCTGCAGCAGCGCAGCGAAGTGGCGCAGTACCTGGTCTCCGGCCAGATGACCCCAGCGGTCGTTGATCTGCTTGAAGTGATCGACGTCGACCAGCAACAGGGCCAGTGGCCGGCCCTGCCGACGCATCCGCTGCAACTGTGCCTGTCCATCGGCCAGCACCGCGCTGCGGTTGAGCAGCCCGGTCAGCCCATCGGTGCGCGCCGCACGCCGCAGATCGACCAGCATGCGCTCGACCAGCAGCAGCACCATCGCAAAGCACCGCGCCAGTTCCAGCATCACGCCGGCAAGGTAGGTGACGAACATCGGTGTACCGGTGCGCATGATGTCCTCGCCGGCATCGGGTGCCACCGGCAGGAACAGGCGCACCGCGTACAGGGCCGCCTCGGCCAGGAACACCGCCGCCGCCAGACGGCAGCTGGTGCGCTGCTGCACGGGGGCATGCCGCAGCAGCAGCCACGCGATCCAGCCATCGACCAGCAGCGTGAACACACTGAACACCTGCAGGCGCACGCCCAGGTCCGGCCACAGCACCAGGAAGGCGAAGATGCAGGCCATGAAGGCGGCCGCCATCAACAATGGACGCCACAGCGGCAGCGGCTGTTCCAGATGCAGCGCCACGCCGCGCAGCATCAGCACCGCGCAGCCGGCCATCGCCGCATTCCCGGCCAGTATGGCCGGCGCCAACGGCAGGTAGGGTCGCAGCGCCAGCAGGGTCACACCCAGGGTCAGCAGCCACAGGCTGGCGGTCCACAGGCGCAGCACCGGTTGCCCGCGCAGCACCACCAGCAGCAATGAGAACCCCACGGCAATGCCGATGCAGAGCAGGAAGCCAAGCACGGTAATGGTCGGGAAATCCAGGGACATGCGGCGCTCATCGGCCGGGGGGCGCGCGCATCTTAGCGCCTTGTGGTGCGATCCCTCCGGCGCTTCCCGCCCCGATGGCGATGCGGGGTCTGAAAACGGCGAGCATGGCGGCCGGCGCATGCGCAGAATCCGCAGAAAACCAAGGAGACGCCCATGCATGCGTGGTACCTCGGTGGCATCGACCACCGCCCGTTCCTGCACCTGTTCGAGAAGAGCGACACCGCGTTGGCTGCGCTGGGCATCCAGCGTCGCTGGGCCGGCGAAACAGGAGGACACCCCTGCCGGATCAGCCTGAGCGATCCAACCGGTGGCAGCGAGCTGCTGCTGTTGTCCCATGTGCACCTGCCCCTGCATTCGCCCTATCACGCCTCGGGCCCGATCTTCGTGCAGCGTGGCGTGACCCGATGCGTGCTGCCGCCAGGTGAAGTACCGCCGTACGTACAGCGCCGGATGATCTCGTTGCGCGCCTATGACCAGGCTGCATGGATGCTGGCCGCAGAGATCAGCGCGGGCACGGACGTCTCCGCTCGGCTGGACGCGCTGTTTGCCGATCCTGCCGTGGCCTTCGTGCAGCTGCACAACGCGGCGCACGGCTGCTTCTCATGCCAGGCGGATCGCGTGGGTATGCCGCCGACGTAGCAGGATCTCCACGACGTGATCGTTGCCACGCCGAAGACGTGATCGTCAGCGCATCCGTTCAGTCCCGCGTGAAGCCTGCGGGAAGGGCTTCACACCCACAGTCACGGATCGGCATTTCCATGGTTCCGCACCCTGCGCTGCGACTCGATACTCGCCGTGGTGCCGCCGAAAGTCCGCCGTGCAGCGCAGCTCCTGCGGTCACCGCTCTCTTTCGACGACCACAAGGAAGCGCCATGTCATTCCGATCCATACCGTTGCTGATGGCCACCTCGTTCGCGGCTGCGGGCCTATGCCTGGCCGGGAATGCATCCGCCCACGGCACCATGACCACGCCGATCAGCCGCGTCTATGCCTGTTTCCAGGGCAATCCCGAGAATCCGACCAACCCCGCCTGTGCCGCCGCCAAGGCGGTCGGGGGATCGCAGGCGTTCTACGACTGGAACGGCATCAACCAGGCCAACGCCAACGGCAACCACCAGGCCGTGGTGCCCGACGGCAAGCTGTGCAGCGGCAACAATCCCACCTTCCGCGGCCTGGACGTGAACCGCAGCGACTGGCAGACCACGCCCATCCACGCCGATGCCAATGGCAAGTTCACCTTCGTGTTCAAGGCGACCGCGCCACATGCCACGCGTGACTGGCGCTTCTACGTCACCCGCGAAGGCTGGCAGCCGGGCAGCCCGCTGGGCTGGGCCGATCTGCAGGAGTTCTGCACCCTGGGCAATACGCCGCTGTCGGCCGATGGCACCTACAAGCTGCAGTGCACGCTGCCGCAGCGCGCCGGCCAGCATGTGATCTACAACACCTGGCAGCGCTCGGATTCGACCGAAGCGTTCTACACCTGCATGGACGTGCGCTTTGAAGGCGGCGGCGGAGGTACGACGCCGGCACCGCAATGGCAGGATGCTGGCCCGGTGACCGCACGCGGTGAGTTGCCGGTGGGTACCACACTGGCACTGCGGGTGTTCAACGCCAGCGGCAACGATGTCGAACGTGTGGAAACGACCTTGGCCAGCGGCCAGACGTCTGCCTCGCAGTGGCCCTTGGCGCTGGCGCGCAAGGTCAATGGCAGTGCACAACATGCGCGCGTGGGCGTGCTTGCCAATGGCGTGATCACGCCGTCGGCGTCGGCCACCGACAATCGCGTGTACCTGAAGGACGGCAACCGCTTCCAGCTCGATACCAGGGTGCCGGACCCGGGTACGCCGTCGCCGGGCGGTGATTTCGACCACGTGTACCCGGCGGGCATCGGCAGCTATGTACCGGGCCAGACCGTGGTGAAGAGCAGCGACGGCAAGCTGTATGCCTGCCGCCCGTTCCCGGAAGGTGCGTGGTGCAACGTCAATGCCGAGGCGTACCGGCCGGGTGTGGGTGCGGCCTGGCGCGATGCGTGGATCGCGTACTGAGACCGTGTACAGGGAACGGTGGCAGAGCGCCGTTCCCTGCATAGCGTGAGACGCGCCAGCGCGTGAGTGTGAAGCCGTTCCCATACGGAACCACGCGATGCTTTTTTCAAAGTAGTCCTATGGATGCGGGCGGGTGGGATGCCGAGACTTCGCGGGGTTTCACCACCCACAGGAGATCTCCATGCATCTGTCATATCGGACTGTCATCGCGCTGTCTGTGATCGCAGGCATTGCCACCTCTGGCAGCGCTTTCGCCCACGGCACCATGTCCAAACCCTCCAGCCGCGTCTACTCCTGTTACCAGGGCAATCCCGAAAATCCGACCAACCCGGCCTGCGCTGCTGCCAAGACCATCGGTGGCGCCCAGCCGTTCTACGACTGGGCAGGCGTCAATCAGGCCAACGCCAATGGCAATCATCAAGCGGTGGTTCCAGATGGCGAGTTGTGCAGCGGCGGCAACAGCAAGTACCGCGGCCTCGATCTGAACCGCAGTGACTGGCCGACCTCACCGATCCACGCCGATTCGCGCGGGCGTTACACCTTCGAGTTCAAGGCCCCGGCCCCGCATGCCACCCGCGAGTGGAAGTTCTACGTCACCCGCGACGGCTGGCAGCCGGACAGCCCATTGCGCTGGGCCGACCTGCAGGAATTCTGCACGGTGGGCAACGTGCCGGTCTCCGGCGACGTCTACAAGCTGGATTGCCCGCTGCCCAAGCGCAGCGGCCAGCACATCATCTACAACACCTGGCAGCGCTCGGATTCCGGTGAAGCGTTCTATACCTGCGCGGACGTGCGCTTTGAGGGGGGCGGTGGTGTGACCCCGCCGCCGCAGTGGCAGGATGCCGGCCCGGTCACCGCCCGCGGTGCGCTGGACGTGGGCACCACCGTGACCCTGCGCGTGTTCAACGCTCAGGGCAACGATCTGGAGCGCCCGGAGATCACCCTGGCCGCAGGTCAGACCGCTGCGAACCAGTGGCCGCTGGCGCTGGCCCGCAAGGTCAACGCCAGTGCGCAGCAGGCGCGCGTAGGCGTGATGAAGAACGGCGTGATCACACCGGTCGCCTCGGCCACCGAGAACCGCGTCTACCTGAAGCCGGGCAACCTGTTCCAGATCGATACCCGTGTGCCGGGCCCGATCGATCCGCCGCCGGGCGACGACTACGACTTCGTGTATCCGGCCGGTATCGGCAGCTACAAGCCGGGCGAAACCGTGGTCAAGGGTACCGACGGCAGGCTCTACGCCTGCCGCCCGTTCCCGGAAGGCGCGTGGTGCAACATCAATGCCGATGCCTATCGCCCGGGCACGGGCTTTGCCTGGCGTGATGCCTGGATCGCGTACTGAAGCAGGGCACCGGGGGCGGCGTGATGCCGCCTCCGGTTCAGGGAATGCCGGCCAGCGGCCGGCACTACCCGGACCTATTTGCTGCTGACGTACTTCTCGCGGCGGATCTGCGGGTTGCCCAGGCCGGCGGCCTTCAGCAGCTCGGCGCAGGCATCGACCATGTCCGGATTGCCGCACAGGTAGACGATGTCGGTGGCCGGGTCCGGCGTGAAGCCGGCCAGCGCCTGCTGCACGTAACCGTGCTGCACGTCCGGGTGCGGATCAACCGGCAATTCGCGTGACAAGCACGGCACATAGCGGAAGTTCGGGTGCTTTTCGGCGAAGCTGTAGAAATCTTCGCTGTACAGCAACTCACCAGGGCTGCGCGCGCCCTGCAGCAGCACGATCTGCACGCCGCGGTCGGCCATGGCTTTTTCCAGCAGCGGCAGCATCGAGCGGTACGGGGTGACGCCGGTGCCGGTGGCAATCAGCAGGTAACGGGCGTTGTGGTCGCCGGGGTTCAGGCAGAACCGGCCATAGGGGCCGGACGCACTGATCTGGCCGCCCGGCTCCAGCGCCTCGAACAGGGCCGTGGCAGCGCCACCGGGCACGAAACTGACCGCGATATCCACCGCCTCGCCCGGGCCCAGCGCGTGGTCGTGGATGGTCGCCAGCGAGTAGCTGCGCTTGGTTTCGGTGCCGTCGGCGTAGCTGAAATGGACCTGGATGAACTGGCCGGGCTGGAAATCCAGCGGCTGCCCATCGTCACGCACGAACTGGTAGTGGCCGACGGTCGGGGCCAGCATGCGGCAGCCGACCAGCTTGAGGGGGAATTGAACAGGCACGACTTTTCGGGACAGTGTGTAGCCGGGGCAAGCCCTCGGGGTCTTCTATAATAGCCCCTCCCCGCCCCTCTCCAGCGCCAGCCCATGGGCGCGAAGGCTTCGAGCTTGGCATCCCAGAACGATATGGCGCCCGCCCTGCGCGTGCGCGACCTGCGCAAGACCTACGACAACGGCACCCAGGCCCTGAAGGGGGTTTCCCTGGAAGTGGCCCCGGGCGATTTCTTCGCCCTGCTCGGCCCCAACGGCGCCGGCAAGTCGACCCTGATCGGCATCATCAGCTCCCTGGTCAACCTCAGCGAGGGCCAGGTGGAAGTGTTCGGCAGCGACCTGGTGCGCAACCGCAGCGCCACCATGCGCCTGATCGGGCTGGTGCCGCAGGAAATCAACTTCAACCTGTTCGAGAAGCCCTTCGACATCCTGGTGAACTACGCCGGCTTCTATGGCGTGCCGCGCGAGGAAGCGGAACAGCGCGCCGAAGAGGAGCTGAAGCGCGCGCACCTGTGGGAAAAGGCCCAGGTGATGAGCCGCACGCTGTCCGGCGGCATGAAGCGCCGGCTGATGATCGCCCGCGCGATGATGACCCGCCCGCGCCTGCTGATCCTGGACGAGCCAACCGCCGGCGTGGACATCGAGATCCGTCGCGACATGTGGCGGGTGCTGAAGGAGATCAATGCGGCCGGCACCACGATCATCCTCACCACCCATTACCTGGAAGAAGCCGAGTACCTGTGCCGCCACCTGGCGATCATCAACCATGGGCAGATCGTCGAGCAGGGGCCGATGCGCGCCCTGCTGGCCAAGCTGGACGTGGAAGGCTTCCTGCTGGACATCGACGGTGAGCTGCCGGCGCAGCTGCCGGTGATCGAAGGCGCGACGCTGACCGCGCCGGACCCGCACACGCTGGACATCGACATGCCACGCGCAATGGACCTCAACCGCGTGTTCGCCACGCTCAACGAGGCCGGCATCCGCGTGCGTTCGATGCGTACCAAGAGCAACCGCCTGGAGGAGCTGTTCGTGCGCCTCACTGGCAACCTGGAGACTTCCGCATGAGCACCACCGAGCTGACCGACGGCCAGCGCAACCGCGTCGCGCTGCTGACCATCGTGCGCCGCGAAGTCGCACGCATCATGCGCATCTGGGGCCAGACCCTGGTGCCGCCGGCGATCACCATGACCCTGTACTTCCTGATCTTCGGCAACCTGATCGGGTCGCGCGTGGGTGACATGGGTGGCTACACCTACATGCAGTTCATCGTGCCGGGCCTGGTGATGATGAGCGTGATCCAGAACAGCTACGGCAACATCAGCTCCTCGTTCTTCGGCGCCAAGTTCGGTCGCCACGTGGAAGAACTGCTGGTCAGCCCGATGCCGAACTGGGTGATCCTGTGGGGCTACGTGGCCGGCGCCGTGCTGCGCGGCCTGATGGTGGGCGTGATCGTGCTGATCATCGCGATGTTCTTCACCCCGGTGCGCATCCCGCACCCGCTGGTGATGCTGACCACGGTGATCCTGGGCGCGACGATCTTCTCGCTGGCCGGTTTCATCAATGCGGTGTATGCGAAGAAGTTCGACGACGTGGCGATCGTGCCGACCTTCATCCTGACCCCGCTGACCTACCTGGGTGGCGTGTTCTATTCGGTGAAGCTGCTGCCGGGCTGGGCCGAAGCAGCCACGCATGCGAACCCGATCTTCTACATGGTCAATGCGTTCCGCTATGGCCTGCTGGGCAGCAGCGATGTGCCGCTGCCGGTGGCGTACGGCCTGATGATCGGCTTCGTGGTGGTGCTGACGGCGCTGGCGCTGTGGCTGCTGCGCCGTGGCGTGGGCATGCGCAGCTGAGTTTTGCGTGCAGGGCCTGCGGCCCTGCACCCGCCGAATCAACGTCAACTTCTACGGCAACATCAAAAGCTGGCATTCCGTGGGTTGGCGGGGTGGGTCCGG
>NZ_JAOCEW010000053.1:0-23793 GCF_029841665.1 Stenotrophomonas sp. GD03819 | reverse complement strand
CGCGCCAGGCGCACGGCGATGTGGGTCGGCGCCATCGCTGTGCTGGTCTACGTCGGTTTCATCCTCAGTGGGGTGATCGGCCGATGAGCGACGCACCGGCCACCGCGACCTCACGCAGTGCCGGGCTGCCGCGCCTGATCGGCGTGGCGGTGGCGGTGTTCCTGCTGACGTTCTCGCTGGTGCCGCTGTATCGCATCGCCTGCGAGAAGGTGTTCGGCGTGCGACTGGAGCGCGGCCCCGGCAGCGAAGCCAGTGCCGGTGCCGCGTCCGGCAAGCGCACCGTACGGGTGGAGTTCGATGGCGGCGTCAACTCGCGCCTGCCGTGGTCGTTCCACCCCGAGCAGCTGACCATGGACGTGGTGCCCGGCGAGCTCAACGAAGCGTTGTACTTCGCCCGCAACGACAGCCAGCAGGCGGTGGTGGGCAGTGCGGTGCCTTCGGTGGCACCGGCGCGCGCGTCGGCTTTCTTCAGCAAGACCGAATGTTTCTGTTTCACCGCGCAGACGCTGCAGGCTGGCGAGAAGCGCGACATGCCGGTGCGTTTCATCGTCGATCCGGATCTGCCGCCGGAGATCAGGACGATCACCTTGTCCTACACCTTCTACCGCAACGACGCGCTGTCCGATCGGCTGGCCCCGGCCGCCACCTCGGAAGGCGCGCACGCCGCACCCTGACCCGGATACCGACATGGCCCAGACACCGACCGACGCCAACGTGTACTTCGTCCCGGCCCAGAGCAAATGGCCGTTCGTGGGTTCCATCGCGATGATGGTGACCATGGTGGGCGTGGCCAGCTGGCTCAACGATGCCAGCTGGGGACGCTGGACGTTCTACATCGGCATCGCGATGCTGGTGCTGACCCTGTTCTGGTGGTTCAGCGACGTGGTGCGTGAATCGCAGGCCGGCAACTACAACCACCAGGTCGATGGTTCGTTCCGGATGGGGATGATCTGGTTCATCTTCTCCGAGGTGATGTTCTTCGGCGCCTTCTTCGGCGCGCTGTTCTACACCCGCAACCTGGGCCTGTCGTGGCTCAGCGGCGAAGGCCGCGGGGTGATGACCAACGAACTGCTCTGGCAGGGCTATTCGGCAGGATGGCCGACCAATGGCCCGGCGGCGATCGGCGGTGCTTTCCAGACCATCCCGGCCTGGGGCCTGCCGCTGATCAACACGCTGATCCTGCTCACCTCCGGCGTGACCCTGACCATCGCACACCATGCACTGAAGGGCGGCAACCGCCGCCAGCTGCTGATCTGGCTGGGCCTGACCGTGGTGCTCGGCCTCGGCTTCCTGACCCTGCAGGCGGAGGAGTACATCCACGCCTACAAGGAACTGAACCTGACGCTCGGCTCGGGTATCTATGGTTCGACGTTCTTCATGCTGACCGGCTTCCACGGCGCGCACGTGCTGCTGGGCACGATCATGCTGATCGTGATGTGGCTGCGTTCGGCCAAGGGACACTTCACCCGCGACAACCATTTCGGTTTCGAAGCCGCCGCGTGGTACTGGCACTTCGTCGACGTGGTGTGGCTGATGCTCTTCATGTTCGTCTACGTGCTTTGACCGCGCACGCATCGGTGGCCTCAGCCGCCGATGCCGTGCGGTTTGATCCAGCCCATGTAGATGCTCACGATCACCAGTACGATCAAGGCCACCGACACTCCGATGCGGCGTGTCAGTGCGTTGACCGTGCGCTTGGTCTGGCCGCGGTCGACCAGCAGGTAATACAGGCCGGCGCCCAGATTCCAGACGATGACGATCAGAAACGCGATTACCAGCAGGGTCTTCAGCGAATCACTCATGCGCGGCTCGAGGGCAGGGTGGATGTGCCTATCTGACCGCGTTTGCGCGGACTTGTCATGATGCGCCAGCACACGCGCGTGCTCGGATGGCTGCTGGCCGTGCTGGCAATGGCCGGTTTCACCGCATTGGGGCTGTGGCAGCTGCAGCGCATGCATGCCAAACAGGCAATGTTGGATGCACAGGGTCCAGCCGCAGCGCAGGTACTGTCGTTGGCGCAGGCGCTGGCAGCGCCCGGTGCGTTGCACGGCGTGGCCGACCACGGTCGCTTCCTTCCCGGCGTGGTGCTGCTGGACAACCAGACCCGGCACGGCCGCGCGGGCGTGAAGATCTACCGCCCGTTCCGCAGTGACGAGGGCAGTGTGTTGCTGGTCGATCTGGGATGGCGCGCGCTGCCGCCTGATCGCACCCTGCCGGATGTGCCGTCGCCACCTTCGCCGGTGGCCGTACGTGGGTTGCTGGCGCCGCCGCCGTCAGCGGGACTGGCACTGGGCCCGGCGTTCTCCACCACCGATGAAGCGGGCCGCTGGCTGGCCAGCCGGTTGCCGGCCGAAGGCCTGGCAGCAGCGCTTGGCCTGCCTGCGCTGCCCGAGCGGGTCCTGCGCCTGGACCCGGCGCTGCCCTTCGGCGACGAACGTGATCTGGACCTGTTGCCGAACACGCTGCCACCGCAGCGTCACCTGGGCTACGCCGTGCAGTGGTTCGGCCTGGCCCTGACCGTGCTCGTCGTTGCGCTGGTGTTGGAGTGGCGCAGGAGGCGCGCCGTGGCACGACCGGCATCCCGTACCCAACCATGAGAAAATGCCCCGCATGAACACTGCTACGTCCCCGCAGGCGCGCGGCTCTGGCCGCCGGACCCTGGTACTGCTGTTTGCCGTGTTCTTCGGGGCGATGGCGCTGGCTGCCGTGCTGCGCTTCTCCGGCTGGCAGCCCACCGGGCACCGCAATGCCGGCCAGCTGCTGAAGCCGCCGGTGGACCTGCGCCAGCAGGCGCCGACCCTGGCCAGCGGCCAGCCTTATCCGTGGAATCCCGAGGCCCGTACCTGGCGCCTGCTGGTGGCGCCGGCCGGAGTCTGCGACGCGCAGTGCGTCACTTTGTCGCAGGGACTGGGCAAGGTGTGGCAGCTGTTCGGCCATAACGCCGATAATGTCGAAATCCTGTGGCTGGGAACGCCACCGGCGTCGATCGCCTCGCTGCCCGCGCTGCGGCCGCTGGC
Organism: Stenotrophomonas sp. GD03819; assembly: GCF_029841665.1. Lineage (NCBI taxonomy): Bacteria > Pseudomonadati > Pseudomonadota > Gammaproteobacteria > Lysobacterales > Lysobacteraceae > Stenotrophomonas > Stenotrophomonas sp. GD03819. The sequence continues at coordinate 20,776 of NZ_JAOCEW010000053.1, read as the reverse complement.
ACCGTCGCCAGCACTGCGCGCGGCCCTGCCCGGCGTCGACGATCCGGCTGGCCTGCCGGTCTACGTGATCGATCCGAACGGCTTCGTGATCATGCGCCATGCCCCCGGCAGTGACCTGGGTGGCCTGCGCAAGGACATGGCCACGTTGCTGAAACTGAAGTGAGTCCCGTTTGATGAGCCTTTCCGCGCGTCCGGCGCTGCACCGCAATTTCCACCGCCTGGCGTGGTTCGCCATGATCATGACCGCGAGCACGATCATGTTCGGCGCCTTCGTGCGCCTGTCCGATGCCGGCCTGAGCTGCCCGGACTGGCCGACCTGCTATGGACAGGCCACCTGGCCGCAGCACGTGGAAGAGACCATCGGCCATCCGGCAGCGGAGATCCGCCCGCTGGAGACCCACAAGGCCTGGCGTGAGCAGGTGCATCGCTTCCTGGCCGGCGCGCTGGGCATCGAGATCCTGACCCTGGCGCTGCTGGCCACGCGCAAGCGCCGCTTTGGAAGCACGGCGGTGGTGGCCGCCTGCGTGCTGGTGGCCGCCGGCATACCGCTGTACATGATGGGCTGGCACGGCACCGCCAGCGCCTTGGCCCTGATAGGCGAGGCGATCCTGCTGATCGCGGCGCTGCGCTGGAGCAACATCGACCTGGCGCGCGCTGCCCTGCTGACCCTGGCGGTGGTGATCTTCCAGGCCCTGCTGGGCATGTGGACGGTGACCCTGCTGCTGAAACCCATCGTGGTGATGGGCCACCTGCTGGGCGGCATGCTGATGTTCGCGCTGCTGGTGTGGATGGCCTGGCGCGCAACGCACATGCCGATCACCCTGGCCGAAGCACCGAAGCTGAAGTGGTTGCTGCGCATCGGTGTGGCGGTGCTGGTCACCCAGATCGCACTGGGGGGCTGGGTCAGTGCCAACTACGCGGCGCTGGCCTGCGGCGGCGGCAGCGCCTCGCTGGACAACTTCCCGCGCTGCGCCAACCAATGGTGGCCGCAGCACAACTTCGTCGAAGGCTTCACCCTGTGGCGCGGCATCGGCGTGGACTACGAAGGCGGCGTGCTGGATGGCGCTTCGCGTATCGCCATCCAGATGGCGCACCGCCTGTTCGCGGTGGTGGTGGCGGTCTACCTGTTGTGGCTGGGCGCGCGCCTGTTCCGGTTGCCGAGCATGCGTGGCTGGGCCAGTGCGCTGATCGCGCTGCTGGTGCTGCAGGTCACCCTCGGCATCCTCAATGTGAAGCTGGCGCTGCCGCTGGAAGTGGCGGTGGCCCACAACGGCGTAGCCGTTGCCCTGTTGTTCGTGCTGGTCAGCCTGCTGGCCCGTCTGCGTGCCCCGGACTGATTCCATGTTTTCCAATTATCGCCAGTACTGGGACCTGACCAAGCCCAAGGTCGTCGCCCTCATTGTCTTCACTGCCCTGGTCGGCATGGTCCTGGCCATCCCCGGCGTGCCCAGCTGGGAGCAGGTGCGCGCCGGCGTGCTCGGCTTCCTCGGCATCTGGCTGGCGGCCTCGGCCGCGGCCGCGATCAACCAGCTGCTGGATGCGCACATCGATGCGCAGATGGCGCGCACTTCGTGGCGTCCGCTGGTGGTGGGCAAGGTCAAGCCGTGGCAGGTGCTGGTGTTCGCCGGCGTGCTGATCGTGGTGTCGATGACCATCCTGGTGCTGTGGGTGAACCTGATCACTGCGGTGCTGACCTTCGCCTCGCTGATCGGTTATGCGGTGATCTACACCGTGTACCTCAAGCGCGCGACCTCGCAGAACATCGTCATCGGCGGCCTGGCCGGCGCGATGCCGCCGATGCTCGGCTGGGCTGCGGTGACCGGCATGCAGGGTTCGTCGGACTGGGCGTACTCGTCGCTGCTGGTGCTGATCATCTTCATCTGGACGCCGCCGCACTTCTGGGCACTGGCGATCTTCCGCCGCGAGGACTACGCCAAGGCGGAAATTCCGATGCTGCCGGTGACCCATGGCGTGGTGCACACCCGCAAGCAGATCATGGTGTACTCGGTGGTGCTGGCACTGGTCTGCCTGCTGCCGTACCTGGTGGGCATGAGCGGTGCGTTCTACCTGGGCGGCGCGATCGTGCTCAACGCCGTGTTCCTCTGGTACGCCTGGCGCATGCTGAACCCGCCGGACGAGCTGTTCTCGATGAAGATGTTCTATTACTCCATCGTCTACCTGATGGCGCTGTTCGCCTTCCTGCTGGTGGACCACTGGATCCTACCCTGGTTGTGATGGGCCACCTGTAGAGCCGAGCCCATGCTCGGCTGAGGGGGGGATGGAAGAGCAGCCGAGCGTGGGCTCGGCTCTACACTTGATCTCTTCCAGCGGCGTCGCCATTGCTGTTCCTGACCCCAAGGAAAGGAGCGAGCAGGGATGCATACGGTCTTCCGTTGGACCACCGCGCTGATTCTGGCGCTGGGCATGGCCTTCAGTGCGCATGCCGACGACACCGTCGCGCAGATCCGCCAGCATGCCGGTGAGCATCGCATCCTAGTACTGGGTGAGTTCCACGGTACCCGCGAGACGCCGCTGTTGGTACGGGAGCTGATGGAGGCCTACGCGGCCGATGGCACGCCGGTGCGGTTGGCATTGGAGCTGCCGACCGACGAGAACGCCGCGCTGGCGACCTATACGGCGTCTGCCGGCACAGCCGAGGCGCGCGCTGCATTGCGTGGCACGACGTATTGGAACGTCCGTAGCCGGATGCATGACGGCCGTCGCAGCGAGGACATGCTTGAGCTGATCGAGGCGGTACGCGTGCTGCGCAGCCAAGGGCGCGACGTGCAGGTGTTCGGCTTTGATCGCGTGCTTCCCGCCGACATGGCCGGCACTGGTACGCGTGACCGGGTGATGGCCGAAGAAGCAAGAGCACGCGCGCGGGCACTGCCGAAGAACGGGCGGCTGCTGGTGCTGACCGGCAACGTGCATGGCATGCGTACGCAGCCGAAGATGATTGCGTACCCCCCGATGACGGCACTCCTGAAGGATCTGGACCTTTACAACGTGCGTATCGAGGCGCGTGGCGGGGAAGGCTGGGGCTGTGTCGCCCCTGGACGTTGCGAAGCGCGCCAGCTGCCGGGTCATGCCGGGACATCGCCCAAGGTGGATACTGGTGCTGACCGCAGCTACGACCTGAGGGTGTGGCTGCCGCGCTTCAGCGTGGCGCGGCTGCTGGACAGCGATTCGGTCTGGTGATCATCCACGTGCCGTTCAACCGCCAGCCGAGCATGGGCTCGGCTCTACAATAGATCCACGCCATGCGTGATGTTTTCCCGCAGCGGCCCACGCGCCCAGTAGATCCACGCCATGCGTGGATGATTTCCCGGATGGTCAGGGCTTGCGCCGCGCATAACGCTGCGCGATCACGCCGCAGACGATCAGCTGGATCTGGTGGTAGATCATCACCGGCAGCACGATGGCACCGAGGCTGCCACCAGCGAACAACACCTTGGCGATCGGCACGCCCGTGGCCAGGCTCTTCTTCGAGCCGCAGAACACGATGGCGATCTCGTCCTCGCGGTTGAAGCGCAGGCGGCGGGCGATGAAGGTGATCAGCGGCATGGCGATGCCGAGCAGTACGGCGGCGACCACCGCCACGGCCAGCAGCGACAGCAGCGGTGTCTTGCTCCACAGGCCTTCGGTGACGGCTTCGCCGAAGGCCGAGTACACCACCAGCAGGATGGTGGCCTGGTCGGTGTAGCGCAGCAGCGCACGCTGCTTCTCCACCCAGCCGGCAATCCACGGCCGCAGCAGATGGCCGGCCACGAACGGCACCAGCAACTGCAGCATGATGCCGCCGATCGCATGCAGCGGATCGTGCACGCCGCCCGAGGTGCCGGCCAGCGCGGTCAGCAGCAGCGGGGTCAGGAACACGCCGAGGATGCTCGACAGCGAGGCACTGCACACCGCTGCCGGTACGTTGCCATGCGCCATCGAGGTGAACGCGATGGACGACTGCACGGTGGAGGGCAGGGTGCACAGGAACAGCACGCCCAGGTACAGCTCCGGGGTCAGCAGCCAGCCCGACAGTGGCTTGAACATCAGCCCCAGCAGCGGGAACAGGATGAAGGTGCAGGCCAGGATGGTCAGGTGCAGCCGCCAGTGCAGCATGCCGCCGATGATGGACTCACGTGGCAGGCGCGCGCCGTGCAGGAAGAACAACGCCGCGATGGCGACGGTGGTGACGTCATCAAGGACGATGGCGGCGGCGCCCTTCATCGGCAGCAGCGAGGCCAGGCCAACCGTGCACAGCAGGGCGAGGGTGAAATTGTCCGGTCGCAGGCGCGACCACCAGCGGGTCATGGTGGGCAGAGTCCTTGGTGCGGTGGAGTCAGGGCGAAATGGATGGCGTGGCCAGGCGCTGGCGGGTGGCGGCTTCCAGCGACTTCAGGCCGGCACGCTGGCCGAGCTGCAGGGCCTGTTCCGGGCTGGCGTGTTCGTAACGTGCATTGACCAAGCCGAGCACGGCACCGGCACGGTTGCCGGAGGCGCAGTGCAGCAGCACAGGCCCCTGGCTCTGCCGCAGGGCCTGGTGCACGGCGCGCACGTTGGCGGCATCGAGCCCCTCGGCACCGGCCACCGGAATGCGCACGTAGCGCAGGCCCAATGATTCGGCAACGCGCGTTTCGTCGAAACCCCGGTCCTCGCCGGGCTGGCGCAGGTCGATCACGGTGCGCACGCCCTGCGCGGCAAGTTCGCTCAGTTGTGCGGCGGAGGGCTGGCCGCCGGCATACAGGCCCGGGCGGACTTCATTGAGCGGGCCATCTGCGGCCAGGGCCGCCAGTGGCAGGCAGAGCGACAACAACAGCAGGCAGGGCAGGCGCAGCAGCATGGTCTTCTCCGTTGGCGGCAATCATCGGATCAGTTTGGCGCGGACCTTCCAGAGCTCGCGCAGTTCGTACTTGTCAGTATCGTCCAGGCCCTGCTCACGCTGCTTTGCCAACAACTCATCCAGACGTTGCTGTAGCAGCTGCTTCTCCAGCTGCGCCACCACGTCGTGCAGTTCCTGGGTCCAGCTGGCCTCGGTGCCGGGCAGCGTCTGAGCGGCCAGCGTATGCAGCGACGCCTGTTCTTCGCGGCCGTCGAAATGTTCCAGCAGGGCGCCGGTGCTGATGTCCGGGCGCTGTTCGACCAGCCCCAGCAGCTCCAGCAGCAGCTCCACGCCGGGCAGGCGCAGGCCCTGGAAGTGATGCTTGCCGCCCAGGGTCAGTGCCAGCGACGGCTGCTGCAGCAGCACGGCGATCGCGCCGCGCACCAGGCTGCGCTTGGCCACCGGTTGAATAGTGCGTGCCGGCTGGCGCTGAGGCATCGAAGCGCGTGCAGCCTGGGCGTTGCCGCCGAGGCCGGTCAGCTGCGCCAGCTGCTGCTTCATCAGGTCGCCGAAGGCACCGTCGGGAATCTGCGCCAGCATCGGCTTGGCCCGCTCGGCCAGGCGCGCCTTGCCGTCCAGCGTGCCCAGGTTGATCTCGCGGGTGAGCTCGTCGAAGAAGAACTGGGACAGCGGCGTGGCCTGCTTCAGGCGTTCGTTGAAGGCCTCGGCGCCTTCCTTGCGCACGATGGTGTCCGGGTCCTCGCCATCGGGCAGGAACAGGAAGAACGCCTGGCGGCCATCCTTCATGCGCGGCAGCACCGACTCCAGCGCCTTCCAGCCGGCACGGCGGCCGGCGGCGTCGCCGTCGAAGCAGAAGAACACGTCCGGCGCGTTGCGGAACAGCAGCTCGGCATGGTCCGGCGTGGTCGCCGTGCCCAGCGTCGCCACCGCCTGGGTGACGCCGAACTGGAACAGCGAGACCACGTCCATGTAGCCCTCGACCACGATCAGCCGCTCGATCTTCTGGTTGGCCTGGCGCACCTGCCACAGGCCGTACAACTCGCGGCCCTTGTGGAACAGCGCGGTTTCGGGCGAGTTGAGGTACTTGGGGCCGTCGTCCTTCTCGAACACGCGGCCGCCGAAGGCGATCACCCGGCCACGGCGGTCGAAGATCGGGAACATCACCCGGTCGCGGAACTTGTCGTAGACGTGGCCGCGGTCGTTCTTGGAGAACAGGCCGGCGCGGTCGAGCAGCTTCATGCGCCGCTCGTCCTTGCCGAGCGCATCGCGCAGGCCGCTGTACCCATCCGGCGCGTAGCCGATCTGGAAGCGTGCGCGGTTCTCTTCGTCCACGCCACGCCCATCCAGGTAGCTGCGTGCCTTTTCGCTGCCCTGCAGGTTGCTCTGGAAGAACTTCGTGGCCGCCTCAAGCGCCGAATACAGCTCGCGGCTGTCGTCCTGCTGCTGGGGGCTGCGTGGGTTCTCGCTGCGCGGCACTTCCATGCCTGCGCGCTTGGCCAGTTCATCCACCGCGTCGAGGAACTCGAGGCGGTCGTAGTTCATCAGGAAGCTGATCGCGGTGCCGTGCGCGCCGCAACCGAAGCAGTGATAGAACTGCTTGGTGGGCGAGACCGTGAACGACGCCGAGCGCTCGTCATGGAACGGGCAGCGCGCTGCATATTCCTTGCCCTGTCGCTTCAACGGCACGCGGCTGCCCACCACCTCGACGATGTCGGAGCGGGCGAGCAGATCGTCGATGAAAGCGTCGGGGATACGGGCCATGGGCAACAGAACGGGGCGCGGCCGCCAGGGCGCGCAGCAGGGGCGGCAGGTTCCCCTAGTTTACTCGCTGGCGACGTCGGGACTGGCCTGTTCGGCCTCGACCCCGGCCTTGGCCAGCTGAGCCCGTGCATGCAGGCGCTCGTCGATCACCGCGGTCATCAGCGCGCCGACGAAGAACACGGCGGTGGCGTAGTAGATCCACACCAGTGCGATCACCAGCGCACCCATCGAGCCGTAAGCGCTGCCCGGGGCCACGGTGGCGATGTAGACGCCGATGCCATACCGGCCCAGGGTGAACAGCACCGAGGTGATGGCGCCGCCGATGAAGGCCTGGCGCCACGCCACGCGGCGGTCCGGCAGGTAGTGGTAGAGGAAGGCGAAGGCCAGCGTGTAGAGCAGCAGCGAGGTCAGGTAGCCGATCGCCGGCAGCACCGAGGGCAGCTGCGCGAACACCACCTGCAGTGCAGTGGTGGCGGTCATCGAGAGGATCAGCAGGAAGCCCAGTGCCAGCACCACGCCGAACGAGAACACGCGCTTGCGCAGCCAGGCCTTGACGCCTTCCAGGCGCTGGCCGCTGGTGTGGAAGATCCGGTTCAGCGCGTTCTGCAGCTGGGCGAACACGGCGGTGGCGCCGATGAACAGCAGCAGTGTGCTCCACAGCCCGGCCAGCGAACCCACGCTGGGCTGGCTGTTGGCGTTGTGCAGCACGGTGTCGGCGACGCTGGCCACGCTGCTGCCGGCCACCGAGCCGATCTGGCTGATCAACGTCTGTTGTGCAGGCGGGTACAGCGAGGCGGTCAGCCACAACAGCAGCACCAGCAGCGGTGCCATCGACAGCAGGGCGTAGAAGGAGACCGAAGCGGCCTGGGTCAGCACATCGATTTCGACGAAGCGCTTGGCGACCGCCATCGGAAAGCTGTCCTGCAGGCGGTCAGCGTAGTGGCGAAGCCGTGCGGGGAAGCCGTGGGGACGCGAGCCGGTGGGGGCGTTGGATTGCTCGACCATGGGGATGTTGTAGCAGCCGGGGGTCGAAGGTGCGGTGAAGCGGATGCATCAATGGGGTCAGAGCCCTTCCGCGATGCGAAAGGGATCCGACCCCGGCAATGGCTTATGCCAGCAGCTGCTTGACCAGCTTGGACACCAGGCCCATGTCGGCCTGGCCGGCGAGCTTGGGCTTCAGTGCGCCCATCAGCTTGCCCATGTCGGCCGGGCCGGAGGCGCCGGTCTCGGCAATGGCGGCCTGGATGGCGGCCACGATCTCGGCCTCGCCCATCTTCGCCGGCAGGTAGGCTTCGATGACCACGATCTCGGCGCGCTCGATCTCGGCCAGGTCCGCGCGGTTGGCGGCCTCGTACTGGTTGACCGAGTCCTTGCGCTGCTTGACCATCTTGTCGAGCACGGCGATCACGGCGGTGTCATCCAGTTCAATGCGCTCGTCCACTTCGCGCTGCTTGATGGCGGCATTGATCAGGCGGATCACGCCCAGCTTGTGCTTCTCGCCCGCCTTCATGGCGGCCTTCATGTCTTCGGTGAGCTGCTGCTTCATGCTCATGAGGAACCTCGTGGTGGTAGGTGGGGCGGGGCGGATGCCCGAACCCGGAAACGCAAAAAAGCCGGCGACGCTCGCGCGTGCCGGCTTCGGCTCCATCGCGACAGGCAAGCCCGCCGCAATGAAGATGCGTCCGATCAGTACAGGCGCTGACGCTTGGTGACGTCGCGCGACGAGCGGCGCAGCTGACGCTTCACAGCAGCGGCAGCCTTGCGCTTGCGCTCCTGGGTCGGCTTTTCGTAGAACTCGCGCTTGCGGGTTTCGGCCAGCACACCGGCCTTTTCGCAAGTGCGCTTGAAGCGGCGAAGAGCAAACTCGAAGGGCTCGTTCTCGCGGACTTTGACGCTGGGCATGGAATCTCCGGGACACAGTAGAACCGGGTCACGCCCGGCGAGCCGCACATTATAGCGGCGAATAGACAAACTGCAAGCGGCCAACCCTGAATACGGGCCGGAAGTTCGAAAGCAGTGAGATCTGCACATCCCCCGAGGGGGCGGCAGGGGCGTCATAATAGCAGGCATGCGAGTCCTTGGCATCGAATCTTCCTGTGATGAGACCGGCGTGGCGGTGTATGACACCGACCTGGCCGGCAGCGCGGCCCTGCGCGCCCACGCGGTCTACAGCCAGATCGCCCTGCATGCCGAGTACGGCGGTGTAGTGCCCGAGCTGGCCAGCCGCGACCACGTCCGCAAGCTGCTGCCGCTGGTGCGCCAGACCCTGGCCGACGCCGGTCTGGGCGTAGACGACATCGACGGGGTGGCCTATACGGCGGGTCCGGGCCTGGTCGGCGCGCTGCTGGTGGGCGCCGGCGTGGCCCGCTCGCTGGCCTGGGCGCTGGAGGTGCCGGCGGTAGGCGTACACCATATGGAAGGCCACCTGCTGGCCCCGCTGATGGAAGACGATCCGCCGGAAGCGCCGTTCGTGGCGCTGCTGGTGTCCGGCGGCCATACCCAGCTGGTGGCCGTGGACGCCATCGGCCAGTACCGCCTGCTGGGCGAGACCCTGGACGATGCGGCCGGCGAGGCCTTCGACAAGACCGCCAAGCTGATGGGCCTGCCGTACCCGGGTGGTCCCCAGCTGGCCAGGCTGGCCGAGCAGGGGACGCCGGGCGCGTACCGCTTCGCGCGGCCGATGACCGACCGCCCCGGGCTGGATTTCAGTTTCTCCGGCCTGAAGACACAGGTGCTGATGGCCTGGCGCGACAGCGACCAGAGCGAACAGACCCGCGCCGACATCGCCCGTGGCTTTGAAGACGCGGTGGTCGAGACCCTGTCGATCAAGTGCGAGCGCGCGCTGGAAGCGGCCGGGACCAACGTGATCGTGGTGGCTGGCGGCGTGGGCGCCAACAAGCGCCTGCGCGCGCGCCTGCAGCAGATGGCCGAGCGCCTGGGCGGCCGCGCCTGTTTCCCGCGCCCCGCGCTGTGCACCGACAACGGCGCGATGATCGCCTTCGCTGGCGCGCTGCGCCTGCAGGCCGGCCAGCACAGCCCGCCGAAGGTGGACGTGACCCCGCGCTGGGACATGGCGACCCTGCCGGCGGTCTGATCCGGCAGCGCCGGGCCACGCCGGGCGGACGTATTACCGACGCCCTGCCAACGGCGACGCCGCCAACACGGTCGTCGCCCGCTCATGGCGCTGCAGCCAGCCCAGGGTGTGCGGGCAGCGGGCGTGGATCAGCCGCCCGATCGCGGCCAGGTCGGCACCGAGGTCGCGTTCCAGGATGGGTTCGTGGTGCGCGATCCGGTTGCGCAGGTGGCGGATGCGTCCAATGTCTGCGTGGATGGCTTTCCTGATGACACTGGGATGTGCCGAAGGCGCATGACGTAGAACCCCACCAAGTGCGGGTATCCACAGGGTGGAGTCGAAGCGACATGTAAAGAGCTGCTGCCAGAACACCATTGGCAGGTTGGCGACGATCTCAGGTGTATCGGTTACGCGGCTGGCAAGTTGTTCCAGTGCCGTGCGTGGAGAAGTACTGGATGAAGTTGGCAGTCTGCGTCGGAAGGCATCATTCCACGGCCAACGCGGGCCGTGCTGTCGGGTAAGCACAGCTGCTGAGGCGTTGCGAATGACCACCTCGCACAGATGGACCGGCATCATCAGCGCACCGCACATCCGCATGTTCCAGAGATACAGGGAATCGGCAGTGACGTCAGGGCTGCAGGTCGATGCGATTCTCTCGTAAGTCGACAGGCGCTCCGCTGACAACGCGCGCCGCAGTACATCGTATGGAGCCATCGTCATGTGCGGTGGTGAAGGAGGGCTCAATGTTCGCGAGAGTGGGCGGCGGCGACCATCAGGGAACGTAGTTGTCCGCGCGGCTGATTTCCTGCGTTTCGCCTCGGGCGAATACCTGACCTGCCCTGTCGGAATTGGCCTTGACCGGCGATCCGGTCCTTGCCTAATCTGCGTGCCTGCGCCACCGGGACTCGCGGCTGGATTCCAGCTCCCCCCTGGGGACAAACGGTAGTACCAAAGGGCCCTGCTAGCGGGGCCCTTTGTCTTTTCCGGGCCCGCCCCGTGCCGGCCACCCATCGCCCGTTCCGGGCAGCGTCACCGCCGTGCCGTTACCATGGCCCCCTGTATTCGGGCGGGTAAGCGCAATGGACAAGGTTTTCATCGAGGGGCTGACGATCGACGCCCTGATCGGTATCTACGATTGGGAGCGACGGATCCGCCAGGACCTGGTGTTCGACCTGGAAATGGGCTTCGACAACCGTCGCCCTGCGGCTACCGATGACATTGCCCACACCCTGAACTACAAGGCGGTGAGCAAGCGCCTGGAGCAGTTCGTGCGCGAATCGGAATTCGGTTTGGTCGAGACCCTGGCCGAGCGTTGCGCGCAGATCGTACTGGAGGAATTCGACGTGAAGTGGCTGCGCCTGAAGCTGAGCAAGCCCGGTGCGGTGCGCGGCGCGCGCGCGGTGGGCGTGATCATCGAGCGCACGCGGGACTGACCCGGTAGTGCCGGCCGCTGGCCGGCAACCTCAACATCAATGAAGGAAGAAGGAGACAACTGATGGTGGACGCGGTGGTGGCGGTACAGTGGCTGGAAAAGCTGCAGAACACACTGGAACCCTATCCCGGCGCCTACCTGGCGTTGATGATCTCGGCGCTGCTGATCGCCGCCGGCCTGGCCAATTGGGTCACCAAGCGCATCCTGGTGCGTGGCCTGCGGCGCCTGCTGCAGCGCCTGCCGGGTGCCGAGTCCGGGCGTGGCAGCCATTTGATGCGGGTCATTTCGCGCCTGTCCAACGTGGTGCCCAGCCAGGTGATCGCCTCGGGCATCACTCTGATCCCCGATCTGCCGCCCGGCCTGGTCAACGTCATCATCAAGCTGTGCATCGTGTGGGCGGTACTGACCGTGTCGATGGCGTTCTCGCATGCGCTGGACGCGGCCAACAGCCTGTACGAGCGCAAGCCCGACGCGCGGAACAAGCCGATCAAGGGCTACCTGCAGGTAGTCAAGATCGTGGTGTTCGTGGCCGCCGGCCTGTCCATCATCGCCACCCTGCTGGGGGTGAAGCTGGGGCCGCTGGTCACCGGCCTGGGCGCGGCCACGGCGGTGCTGATGCTGATCTTCCAGGACACCATCCTGTCGCTGGTGGCCAGCGTGCAGATCAGCGGCGATGGCCGCGTGCGCATCGGCGACTGGATCGAGATGCCCAGCCAGAACGCCGATGGTGATGTGATCGACATCGCCCTGCACACCATCACCGTGCAGAACTTCGACAAGACCATCACCACCATCCCGACCAAGAAGCTGGTGACCGAGTCGTTCAAGAACTGGCGCGGCATGCAGGAGGCCGGTGGCCGCCGCATCAAGCGCGCGCTGTACCTGGACCAGCACAGCGTCGGATTCCTGGACGAGGGCGACCTGGCCTTCCTCGGCCAGTTCGCGCTGCTGCGCGACTACCTGCAGGACAAGGAACAGGAGCTGGGGCAGTGGAACGGGCGCCTGCGCGAGCAGGGCGTGGCCGAGGTCAACAGCCGCCGGGTGACCAACCTGGGCACCTTCCGTGCCTATGTGGAGCGCTACCTGCGCAGCCATCCGGGCATCCACACCGACATGACCCTGCTGGTGCGGCAGCTGCAGCCGACCACCGAAGGCCTGCCGCTGGAGCTGTACTGCTTCACCCGCAGCACCGCCTGGGGCGAGTACGAGGCGGTGCAGTCGGACATCTTCGACCACCTGCTGGCGATCCTGCCGGCCTTCGGCCTGCGCGTGTTCCAAGCCTCCAGCGACGCCATGTTGATGGCCGGGCAGCGCCAGTTGGCCGGCTCGGAGTAAGCTGCGGTGCCCCCGGCGGGTCCATACGGTCCTCGCTGGTGGCTGAAACTGAATGAAGAAACCTCTCGCCAAACGGCTCGGGATCGCTAGAATGCCGGGCTTGTAAACGTTTTCATCAAGGACTGCCGGTGGCCTCCGATCGCATCGAATCCCTCATTGCCCAGATGACCGTCGAGGAAAAGGTCGGCCAGCTGGGTGTCTTCGCAGACATGGTCCGCCCGTTCGCCCCGGACGTGAACCCGGAAGCCAACGTGCGCAATGCCGACCAGGTGCTGCAGCAGGTGCGCGAGGGCAAGGTCGGGTCCCTGTTCAATGGTGTCGGCGCCGAACTGGGCCGCCGCATCCAGCAGGTCGCCACCGAGGAGAGCCGCCTGGGCATCCCGGTGATCCTGGCTGCCGACGTCATCCACGGCATGCGCACCGTGTTCCCGATCCCGCTGGGCGAGGCCGCCAGCTTCGAACCGGAGCTGGCCGAGCGCACCGCGCGCGCCACCGCCATCGAAGCCACCGCTTCCGGCCTGCACTGGACCTATGCCCCGGCCGTGGACATCGCCCGCGACCAGCGCTGGGGCCGTGGCGCCGAAGGTGCCGGTGAGGACGTGGTGCTGGGCTGTGCGTTCGCCGCCGCCCGCGTGCGCGGCTTCCAGGGCAGCGACCTGCGCGCCGCCGATTCGCTGCTGGCCACGCCGAAGCACTTCGCCGCCTACGGCGCGGTGATGGCCGGCATGGAATACAACATGGTGGACATCTCGCCGCAGACCCTGCGCGATGTGCACCTGCCGCCGTTCAAGGCCGCCTTCGACGCCGGCGCGATCACCGTGATGTCCTCGTTCAACGACATCAACGGCGTGCCGGCCAGCGCCAATGCCGAACTGCTGACCGACATCCTGCGCGGCGAATGGAAGTTCCCGGGCGTGGTGATCTCTGATTACACCGCCGACATGGAACTGGTCGCGCACGGCTATGCCGCCGATGATCGCGATGCCACCGCCAAGGCATTCACCGCCGGCCTGGACCTGAGCATGCAGAGCGGCTTCTACGCCGAGCACCTGCCGGGCCTGGTCGAGAGCGGCGAGGTGCCAATGGCGGTGCTGGATGAGGGCGTGCGCCGCATCCTGTGGCTGAAGGAAACCATCGGCCTGTTCGACGACCCGTACCGTTCGCTGGACCCGGCGCGCGAAGCGGATACCTCGCACCTCGCCGCGCATGACGAACTGTCGCGCGACGCCGCGCGCCGTTCGATCGTGCTGCTGAACAACCGCGACAACGTGCTGCCGCTGCAGAAGACCGGGCAGAAGATCGCGCTTATCGGCCCGTTCGTGCAGGACCGCGAGAACATTGAAGGCTGCTGGACGCTGTTCGGTGACAAGCAGCGCTACGTGGATCTGGAAACCGGCGTCCGTGCCGCCATCGGCGACGAAGCGCTGCTGGAAATCGTGCCGGGCTGCGAACTGGAAACTGCCATTCCGGGCGGCACCGAAGCAGCCGTGGCTGCCGCTCTGCGCGCCGACGTGGTGGTGCTGGCGCTGGGCGAACCGCAGCGCTACAGCGGTGAAGCGCAGTCGCGCGTGGAGATCACCCTGCCGCCGGCCCAGCAGGCGCTGGCCGAGGCCGTGGCGATGACCGGCAAGCCGCTGGTGGTGCTGCTGCGCAATGGCCGCGCGCTGGCGCTGCAGGGCGCGGTGCGCAATGCACAGGCGGTGGCGGTGACCTGGTACCTGGGCACGCAGACCGGCCATGCCGTGGCCGATGTGCTGTTCGGCGACTACAGTCCGTCCGGCCGCCTGCCGGTCAGCTTCCCGCAGGTATCCGGCCAGCAGCCGTACTTCTACAACCACCCGCGCACCGGTCGCCCGGAACTGCCGACCATGTCGGAGTTCAAGGCCCGTTGGCGCGAGATTCCGAACGAACCGCTGTACCCGTTCGGCCATGGCATCGGCTACACCAGCTTCGCCTACGGCGTGCCGCAGCTCAGCGCGGCGCAGTTGGGCTGGGACGACACCCTGACCATCACCACCACGCTGACCAACAGCGGTGATGTGGCCGGCGAGGAAGTGGTGCAGTTGTACATTCATGACCGCGTGGCCAGCCGCGTGCGTCCTGTGCGTGAGTTGAAGGACTTCCGCAAGGTGGCACTGCAGCCGGGCGAGTCGACCGAGGTGGTGTTCACCCTCACCCGCGAGCAGCTGTCGTTCACCGGCCGCGACGGCGTGCTGCGCGCCGAGCCGGGCGTGTTCGACGTGTGGGTATGCGCCTCGTCGGCGGCCGGTGAAGCGGTGCAGTTCGAGCTGCTGAAGGGCTGATTGCGCCCTCATCCACGCATGGCGTGGATCTACGGCAAGCGGTAGCGCCGGGCCACGCCCGGTGTTGCTGTGCTCACGTTGCACGAACACGCCGGGCGTGGCCCGGCGCTACCATCGGGTTCCCTGTTTCGATGGAGCGCGCGCATGCGCCGGATGGCCTGTCTGATTCCCGCCCTGTTGCTGGCCGCCTGTTCGCAGCCGGCGCCGCCGGCCGAGCCTGCGGCGGATGCTCCGCCGCCGATGGAGGCCAGTGCTGCAGCGACGCCTGCGGCACCCCCCGCTGAGCCCACCGCCGCCGCACCGGCCGCGTCCGAAGCGGAAGCGCCCGCCGAAGACGCACGCGCGCGCATCGAGTCGCTGCTTGGCGATGCGGCGCAGTACGAAAAGGTGTTCAACGCGTTCAAGACCGCGGTGGTCGGCGGAGATCGTGCTGCCGTGGTCGAGGAAGTGCACTTCCCGTTGAACATCAGCGGCGGAAAGAAGATCACCGGCCCCGGTGAGTTCCAGCGCAACTACGAGAAGATCATCACCCCGGCGGTGGTCAAGGCGGTGTCCGAACAGGACTTCGGCAAGGTCTTCGTCAACCAGCAGGGCATGATGATTGGCGATGGACAGGTGTGGTTGAACGGGCAGTGCCTGGACCAGGCCTGCACGAAGACCGAGGTGAAGGTCATCACCATCCAGTAAACGGAAACGGCCCCGCATGCGGGGCCGTTCCGGGAAAAGGTGCCGATCAGGCCTTCGGCGTCAGCTTCAACAGGCGCGCCTTGCTGCCATCTTCCAGCAGCCACAGCGCGCCATCCGGACCCTGTTCCACTTCGCGGATGCGCTCGCCCATGTTGAAGCGTTCGGCCTCGCGCGCGCTGTCGCCGTCGAACGCCACACGCACCAGCGAGGTCGACGACAGCCCACCGATGAAGCCGCTGCCCTTCCACTGCGGGAACAGGCTGCCGCTGTAGATCACGAAGCCGGCCGGCGAGATCACCGGCGTCCAGGTCACCTTCGGGGCGGCGAATTCCGGACGCGTGTCGTGGTCAGGAATCGGTCGGCCGTCGTAATGGTCGCCGTTGGAGACGATCGGGTAACCGTAGTTGGCGCCGCGCACGATCAGGTTCAGTTCGTCGCCGCCGGCCGGGCCCATCTCGTGTGCCCACAGCTTGCCGTTGGCGTCGAAGGCCATGCCGAGGATGTTGCGGTGGCCCAGCGACCACACCTGCGCGGCCACGCCGCCCTGCGAGGCGAACGGGTTGTCGGCCGGCAGGCTGCCGTCATCGTTGAGGCGGATGATCTTGCCGAGGTTGCCGCCCATGTCCTGCGCCGGATCGAACTTCTGCCGCTCGCTGGAGCTGATCCACAGCTTGCCGTCCGGGCCGAAAGCGAGGCGGTGGCCGTAGTGGCCCTCACCGCTGACCTTGGGGCTCTGCCGCCAGATCACCTTCAGGTCCTTGAGCTGACCGGCGCCGTTGGCGTCCAGCGCCAGCGTGGCACGGGCAACGGCAGCACCGCGGGTGTCCAGCGTGCCTTCCTCGGCGTAGCTGAGGTACACAACGTGATTACGGGCGAAATCGGGATGCAGGATGATGTCGCCGAAACCGCCCTGGCCACCGTAGGCGACCTTCGGAACGCCGGTGATCTCGTGCTTCTGGCCGCTGGCCAGATCCAGGTGCTGCAGCTTGCCGCGCTTCTCGGTGACCAGCAGGCTGCCATCGGGCAGGAAGGTCATCGCCCACGGCTGGTCGAAACGGCTGACCTCGGTGGCGGTGAACGGGCGCTGGTCGGCGGTGGAGGAGGCTGCGGGCGCGCTGGTCTGGGCGCCGTTGGCGCCAGGGTCGGCGGCATTGCAGGCGGAGGTGGCGAGGATCGGCACCAGGCCGAGGGCGAGCAGCAGGGGCATGCGGGTCATGGGTATCTCCAGGGCGGGGATGCGGATGGCCGGGCTGTCCCTTGTATACCACTGGAGGCGTGATCGTCGTGGCCCGAAGGTCCTGCGCCCCCCTGTGCGACGGCGGCGGGATCGTCTAGGGTGGGCACGCCCGGGCAACGCGTGCCCGACTGCCTGCCAAGGATCTGCAATGAACACTGCCATGCCCCACAAGCCGTCCACCGCCTTCATCGCCGCCTCGTGGGTGGCCCTGTTGCTGGGCGCGGCGGCCTACCTGATCGGCCTGTTCAACGCCGCCACGATGGCGCTCAACGAGAAGGGCTACTACCTGACCCTGCTGCTGTTCGGCCTGTTCGCGGCGGTGTCGCTGCAGAAGAGTGTGCGTGACCGCGTCGAGGGTATTCCGGTGAGTGGTTTGTACTACGCGTTGTGCTGGTTCGCGCTGCTGTCGGCGCTGATGCTGCTGCTGGTTGGGCTGTGGAATGCCACCCTGGCATCGAGCGAGAAGGGCTTCTATGGCATGGCCTACGCGCTGTCGCTGTTCGGTGCGGTGGCGGTGCAGAAGAACACCCGCGACCTGATCGCCGCCGGTGGCGGTGAGAGCAAGCGCAGCGCAGGCGTGCCGCCGCTGCCGGAACAGGAGTGATCGATCCGGTGTAGAGCCGAGCCATGCTCGGCTCAGTCGAGCATGGCTCGACTCTACAGACGTGGTGCGAGAGCCGAGCGTGGGCTCGGCTCTACAAAAGCATGGGGCTATCGCTTCAACCGCGGATCCGCCAGCTGTGCATCTTCCCAGCCACGGCGCACAGCACCGCGCGCCTGCGCCCATTCCAGCCGGCTGCGGCCACGTTCATTGGCCCAGCGCGATTCCAGCTCGGCTTCGACCTGTTCGTAGGCGCGGATCATGTCCTGCGCACGCGCGGCGTGGCCGATGCGGTAGGCCGGTTCATAGTCCTCGAAGAATAGCTGGTCGTCGTAGTACGGCTCGGCCGTGTAGCGTTCGCGCCAGTAGTTGCTGACCGCATCGCGCGGGGTGCTGTCGTCCGGTACGCGGCCGGGGATCTGGTACTCGGTCATGGAAGGCTCCGTTGTGGACGAAGCCTGATCGTGCCTGCGTGGCGGTTAACGGCCCGGTCCGGCAGCGTGATCGCCAGATCAATCCGCCGGGCATGCCCGGCGCTACCGGTCATCCGGCGTCGGCATCTTTTCGCGGCAGCTTGTAGATCACCGCGCCGATAGCGAACGCCACCAGCGCAGCAGCGATGTTCTGCCAGCTGGCACTGGCGAACAGGGCAACGCACAGCAGCAGCGCCAACACCGGAATCAGTGGACCGCCCGGCAGCTTCAACGCGCCGGGGCGGTCGGCATAGCGCTTGGCCAGCACCAGTACCGCAGCGGCCGTTCCGATGTAGGCGAACAGGCGCGTGGTCATCGACAGCAGGGCCAGCTGCACGAACGAACCGGACAGGGCCAGGCCCAGCGCGATCAGGCCTTGGCACAGGATCGACGCGGCCGGTGTGTGGAAGCGCGGATGCACCTGCGCCAGGATCTTCGGCCCGTAGCCATCGCGGGCCAGTGCGAACAGGAAGCGCGGGCCCATCATCATCGTGTTGCTGTTGGTGCCGAGGATGGAGATGGTCGCGCCTACGGTGAGGATCAGCGCCAGTGCTTCGCCGCCGAAGCCGGCAGCGGCGTCGGCCAGCGGCGTGGCCGAGCTGGCCAGGCCGGCCAGCGTGCCCTGCGCCACCACCTGCACCGCGCCGTAGATGACGGTGACGGTGATGATCATGGTGATCAGCGCGAACGGAATATCGCGGCGCGGATTACGATACTCGCCGGCGGCGGCCGGGATGTTCTCGAAGCCCGCGTAGGCGTACAGCAACAGGAGCGCGGCTTCGCCCATGCGCTGCAGGTCATGCGGGTCCGGGCGCTGGCCGGAGAACGCAAGTTGCGGATCGATGTAGAACGCGCCGATGGCCACGAACAGCAGCAGCGGCAGCATTTTGCCGATCACCAGCACCACGCCGGTACGCGCGGCCGAGCGCACGCCGATGATGTTGACGCCGGTGAGGAAGCCCAGCGACACCACGATCACCGCGATGCGGCCCATGCCGGCGCCGGCCCACGGCCAGAAGCGCGCGACCGCATCGGCCAGCGCATTGCTCAATGCGGCCGCCGAGCTGATGCGGGTCAGCCAGATCATCCAGCCGATCTCGAACCCGGCGAAGCGCCCGAACGCCTCGCGGGCATACAGGTAGCTGCCACCGGGCTCATCGAAGTAGCTGGCGGCCTGCGCGTAGCACAGCACCAGCAGCGCGACGACGATGCCGGCGGCGACCACGCCCCACAGGCTGAAGGGGCCGAGCAGGGCGACGGTGGCGGCTGGGAGCAGGTAGATACCGCTGCCGATCACATCGTTGATCGACAGGCCGACGATCTGCCAGCGGCTGACCGCGCGCTGCAGCTGCGGTTCGTCCTGCGCGCTCAACGGGCGTCTCCACTCAGTGCGGGCAGTTGCCACTGGGCCTGCAGGCGCGTGTACTCGGCACGCGGCAGCAGGACGAAGCGCGGCGCATCCTGCGGCCGTAGCCAGTTCAGCAGGGCCTGCATGCGCACCTGCGGCATGGCGGTGCAGCCGGCTGTGGCCTCGCCGGGCTGGCGCCACAGGTGGGCGAAGATGCAGCTGCCTTTGCCGGGCTGGTTGTCCGGGTTGTGGGCGATCACGAAGCCTTCCTGGTAACGCACGTCGCCCTTGTTGTGCAGGTCCAGCCGCATGGGCTCGGTGGAGCCCTTGACCGCTGCACTGCCGACCTTCTTCGCGTCGACGATGCGGTTGTAGAACGGTGAACCGGGTACGTCCATGCAGTAGCTGCTGTCCAGCATCGGCTGGTAGGGCATTGCGGTACCTGGGCGGGTGACGGCATAGCCGAACGCACTGCCGAGCGCGAACACGCCCGCAGGGCTGCGGCCATCGCCTTCCTGTTTCTGCGGGCCGTCGGCCTGCGCCGGGTGCAGGCCCAGGCCCCAGGCACTGCCAGTGCGGCCGAGCGCCACCGGGAACGCCTGTCCATGCGCGTGCCAGCCCTTGCCATCGCGCACATAGGCCTGCAGCTGGCCCTGGGTGCTGTCCCAGCCATCGCTGGTGACCACGATCAGCTGGCGCGCACCCTCCAGCGGCGCGGCGTGGACGGACATCGCCGCAGCAAGCAGCAGCGCAGCGGTAGCGAGGCGAACCAGCGATTTCATCAACAGGTGCTCCGGTCAGGAATCCAGCAGGTGGTCGATCCGCTCCAGGTTCACCGCCAGCTGCTGCTGGCGATCCGGATTGGTGTGGCAGAGCAGCACGAACAGGAAATCGAGCAGGGCGTGCATGGCGCTACGGTACAGCAGCTGCGCGACCTGCGGCGTGCGATCGTGCGCACACACCACCAGCGCAGCATCAGCATGCGCGCGCAGCGGGTTGGCGGTGTGGCGGGTGATGGAAATCACCTTGCCACCCATGTCCTGGAACTGCCGTGACAGCTGCGAAAGCTGGGGCAGGTTGCCGAACTCGGAGAACATCAGCAGCGCATCGCCCGGGCGCGCGGCCGACAGATTGGCCAGCATCAGGATCGGGTCGGTATGCGGCACTACCAGCAGGCCGAGCAGTGACAGCCGCATGGCGAACTCGCGGGCGAACAGGCCATCGTCACCCAGGCCATGGACGAACAGCTTCGGTGCGCCGTCGAGCAGCTGCACGATGCGCTCGATTTCCTCGCGTGGGTTGGCCTGGCGGGTTTCCTCTTCGGCCTGCGCCTTGCTGCGGCGCAGGGCGTCGCCCAGGCGCAGGTAGTCATCGCCGCTGTCGGGTTCGCTGGGGGCCTGTTGTGGATTGGCACCGGCGCGAGCCACGTCCTGGCCGATCGAGTACTTCAGGTCCGGGTAGCCCTTGAAGCCGAGCTTCTGGCTGAACTTCACGACGCTGGACTGGCTGATGCCGAGCGCACTGGCCAGTTGCTGGGACGAGTAGTCGCGCAGCAGGTGGGCGTTGTCGAGGATGAAGTCGGCGATGCGTCGCTCGATGGCCGACATCTGCCCGCGCTCGGAACGGATCTTCAGCAGGGGCGGCATGCGGAGCGTCCGGTGGTCGTACGTTGGAGCATAGGGGAACGCGTTG
>NZ_JAOCEW010000052.1:0-26305 GCF_029841665.1 Stenotrophomonas sp. GD03819 | reverse complement strand
GCAATTTCACGTTTTACTGCTTGCCCTTCCCCCGGGTCCGCGCGTTAGAGTGAATGCGCGGCAACCGGGGGGATGCCGCACGTGGCCGCCGCCCTGCGTCGGCCTGCCTCATGCATGCCCCACCGTGGTTTCCGTCGACAGGCAGGTCCGGGAGACTGACGAATGCTGGTAGGCACGTACAACCCGTGGCTGGTGGCGATCTCGCTGCTGGTTGCCGTGATGGCTTCGTACACCGCGCTGGCGATGGCCGGGCGCACGGTCACCGCACCCGGCAAGGGCGCGGCATGGTGGTGGCGCCTCGGTGGTGGCTTCGCCATGGGCCTGGGCATCTGGTCGATGCATTTCATCGGCATGCTCGCCTTCGACCTGCCCATTCCGCTCGGCTACGACCTGCCCATCACCCTGCTCTCCCTGGCCCTGGCCATCGCCTCGTCAGTGTTCGCACTGTGGCTGGTCTCGCTGCGCACCCTGCCGCATCCGCGCCTGGCCGTCGGCGCCCTGCTGATGGGCACCGGTATCGCCGGCATGCATTACGTTGGCATGGCCGCAATGCGCATGCAGCCGGGCATCGACTACGACACGGGCTGGCTGCTGTTTTCGCTGATGGTGGCGGTCGCTGCTTCGTGGACGGCCCTGTACGTTGCATTCCGCCTGCGTGCGCAGCGCACCCGTGTCGGCGACCGGCTGGCCGCTGCCGGCCTGCTCGGGCTGGCCATTGTCGGCATGCACTACACCGGCATGGCCGCCGCGCGGTTCCCGGAAGGCAGCATCTGCGGTGCGGCGGTGGGCGATGGCCTGCAGAGCGAATGGCTGGCCATGCTGGTGGTGATGCTCACCGTGGCGATCCTGGCCGTGGTGCTGGTGGTGTCCTGGCTGGACCAGCGGGTGGAGGCGCAGCTGCTGCGCCTGCGCAATTCCCTGTTGAGCACCTCGCTCACCGACGCGCAGCAGGAACTGACCCAGGCCGCGCTACACGACCCGCTCACCCGCTTGCCCAACCGCCTGCTGCTGCAGCGTCGGATCGTGCAGGCACTGGCCGAGGCCGAACAGGGCGGCAGCCGTTTCGCGGTGATGTTCATGGACCTGGATGGCTTCAAGCAGGTCAACGATGCCTATGGCCATCAGGCCGGTGATGCACTGCTGGTGGCGGTGGCCGAACGCACGCGCCAGCTGCTGCGCCCCCACGACATGCTGGCCCGTCTGGGCGGGGACGAATTCGTATTGGTGGTGCGCATCGAGCACGATGAAGACCTGCCGACCCTGGCCCGGCGCATCCTGCAGGCGGTCGGCAGCGGGCCGTTGCTGGCCGACAACGAACTGCAGGTGACCGCCAGCATCGGCGTGGCGATCTGCCCGGACCACGCTGCCAGCGAGCGGCAGCTGATGGCCTTCGCCGATGCAGCGATGTACCAGGCCAAGGAATCCGGACGCAACGCCTTCGTGCTGTTCGCCGACTGGATGAATGACAGCGCCGAACAACAGTTCCGGCTGCTGGCCGACCTGCGCCGGGCCATTGGCAGCGAGCAGCTGTTCCTGCACTACCAGCCGAAGATACAGGTAGCCACGCAGAAGGTAGCCGGTGCCGAAGCGTTGATCCGCTGGCGCCATCCGGAGCATGGCCTGATCCCGCCGGACCGCTTCATCCGGCTGGCCGAGCGCAGCGGCGCGATCAACGACATCGGGCGCTGGGCGCTGGACCAGGCCTGCCTGCAGCTGCGCCGCTGGCATGACGCCGGTCACGATGGCTGGTCGATGTCGGTGAACCTGTCGCCGGTGCAGTTCAGTTCGCCGCACCTGCTGCAGGATGTGCGTGAAGTGATCGAACGCTACGACATTGCCCCGCGCCACTTGGTGCTGGAGATCACCGAAAGCACGGTGATGCGCGATACCGATACCAGCCTGCGCCTGCTGCAGGCGCTCTCGGCGCTGGGCGTGGGCATCTCCATCGATGACTTCGGCACCGGCTACTCCAGCCTGCTGTACCTGAAGCGGCTGCCGGCTACCGAGATCAAGATCGACCATGCCTTCGTGCGCGATCTGGAGCACAGCGCCGAGGATGTGGTGATCGTCTCGGCCATCGTGGCGCTGGGCCATGCGCTGGACATGGACATCGTGGCCGAAGGCGTGGAAACCGCCGCCCAGCGCGCCTACCTGGAACGGCTGGGCTGCGATTACCTGCAGGGTTACCTGCTCGGCCGCCCGGTCGATGCGGCGCGCTTCATGCAGCTGCACGACCTGCCCCGGCCGCGGGTGGAGCTGGCGCAGAGCCCACCGCCCAGCGACAACGCTCCCCTGTAGAGCCGAGCCTGCGCTCGGCTGCTCTTCGCGCCCGATCCAAACATAGCCGAGCATGGGCTCGGCTCTGCAAATAGATCCACGCCGTGCGTGGATAGGCAACACCCCATCACGGAACAGTTCTTGCACGCACCCCGGCAACCCCTGCCGCAGTGCCCGTGATGTCCGAGAACGAATCCGCCGGCGAAAAGACCGAACAACCTACCGAAAAACGCCTGCGCGACGCCCGTGAACAGGGCAACCTGCCGCGCTCGCGCGAACTCGGCACCGCCGCCGTGTTCGGTGCCGGCGTACTGGCGGTGATGGCCATGAGCGGCTCGATCGGCCGCGGCGCCACGGCCTGGATGAAGCAGGCGCTCAGCCCGGAACAGAGCCTGCGGCAGAACCCGAAGGAACTGTTCGGCCACTTCGGCGACCTGCTGCTGCAGTTCATGCTGGTGATCGCGCCGCTGGTGCTGGTCTGCCTGCTGGCCAGTTTCGTCGCACCTCTGGTGATGGGTGGCCTGCGCTGGTCGCAGAAGGCGTTGCTGCCCGACATCAACCGCATGAACCCGATGAGCGGGCTCAAGCGCCTGTATGGCCCGGAGGCCATCGCCGAGTTCACCAAATCGCTGCTGCGCGTGGCCTTCGTTGGTGTCGCCGCCGGGATGGTGGTCTGGACCGGCTTCGACACCCTGCGCGGGCTGATCCACCACCCGCTGGAGACGGCCATCACCGACGGCCTCGGCTTCACCCTGCGCCTGCTGCTGGCCACCGCCGGTGCGATGCTGGTGCTGGCCGCCATCGACGCGCCGTACCAGCGCTGGAACTGGATGCGCAAGCTGAAGATGACCCGTGAAGAGCTGCGCCGGGAAATGAAGGAAAGCGAGGGCAGCCCCGAGGTGAAGGGCCGCATCCGCCAGCTGCAGCAGCAGATGGCCAACCGCCGGATGATGGAGGCGGTACCCACCGCCGACGTGGTGGTGGTCAACCCCACCCACTACGCGGTGGCCCTGAAGTACGAAGGTGGTGCCATGAACGCCCCGACCGTGGTCGCGCTGGGCGTGGACGAGACCGCCCTGCGCATCCGTGAAGTGGCCGACGGCAACAAGGTCGCGATCGTCTCTGCTCCGCCTTTGGCACGCGCCTTGTATCGGGAAGGCCAACTCGGAAAGGAAATCCCCGTGAGACTGTATTCGGCCGTCGCCCAGGTCCTGTCCTACGTCTACCAGCTGCGCGCCTGGCGCACTGGCCCGATGCCGGACGCCCCGCACATCCAGGTGGATGAATTCGGCAAGGGAGGCCGCCCGTGAGCGCCCAGCCCTCCACCGGTTTCAACACCCGCCGCGCTCTGGAAATGATCCGCCAGGGCCTTGGCGCGCCGCTGATCGTGCTGGCCCTGCTGGCCATGGTTGTGGTCCCGCTGGCCGCACCGGTGCTCGATGCGCTGTTCACCTTCAACATCGCCATCTCGCTGATGGTGCTGCTGGCGGTGGTCTACGTGAAGCGCCCGCTGGACTTCACCATCTTCCCGATCGTGCTGCTGATCACCACCATGCTGCGGCTGGCGCTGAACGTAGCCTCCACCCGCGTCATCCTGCTCAACGGCCAGAACGGCCACGACGCCGCGGGCAAGGTCATCGCCGCCTTCGGCGAATTCGTGATCGGCGGCAACTACGCGGTCGGCATCGTGGTGTTCGCAATCCTCACCATCATCAACTTCGTGGTGATCACCAAGGGCGCCGGCCGCGTTTCGGAAGTGACCGCGCGCTTCATCCTGGACGCCATGCCCGGCAAGCAGATGGCGATCGACGCCGACCTCAACGCCGGTTTGCTGACGCGTGAAGAAGCCAAGCTGCGCCGTGAAGAAGTCCGCGAGGAAGCCGACTTCTACGGTGCAATGGACGGCGCCAGCAAGTTCATCCGCGGCGACGCCATCGCCGGCATCCTGATCCTGTTCATCAACATGCTTGGCGGCCTGGCCGTGGGCGTGCTGCAGCATGGCATGCCGTTCGGCGACGCCGCTGCCACCTACACCCTGCTCTCCATCGGTGACGGCCTGGTGGCGCAGCTGCCGGCACTGCTGGTGTCCAGCGCGGTGGCGATGCTGGTCACCCGGGCCTCGCGTTCGCAGGACATGGCCCAGGCCATGACCGGCCAGGTGTTCGGCCAGTACCGTGCGCTGGCGATCACCGCCGGCATCATCGGCGTGGTCGGCCTGGTGCCGGGCATGCCCAACGTCGCTTTCCTGACGCTGTCCGCGATCCTCGGCTTCATCGCCTGGAAGGTCTACCGCAAGGGCAAGGCCGCGGCCACCGACCCGGCAGCCGCAGGCAATGACGCCGCCGCGCTCAACGCACTGGGTCGCCCGGCCGCACCGGCGCCCACCGCCGAACTGAGCTGGGACGAGCTGCGCCCGGTCGATCCACTGGGCCTGGAGGTCGGCTATCGGTTGATCCCGCTGGTGGACGCCAACCAGGGCGGCGAACTGATGGCGCGCATCAAGGGCGTGCGCCGCAAGCTGACCCAGGACGTCGGCTTCCTGATCCCGTCGGTGCACATCCGCGACAACCTGGAACTGCCCGCCAACGGCTACCGCGTGCTGGTGCACGGCGTGCCGGTGGCCACCGCCGAGATCCATCCCGACCGCGAGCTGGCCCTGGACCCGGGCAGTGCCCTCGGCGCGCTGGAAGGCATCGCCGGCAAGGACCCCGCGTTTGGCCTGGATGCCACCTGGATCCAACCACACCAGCGCGCCCAGGCCGAAACGCTGGGCTACACCGTGGTCGACCCGGCGACCGTAGTTGCCACCCACCTCTCGCACCTGATCCGCGAGCACGCGCCGGAACTGCTCGGCCACGAGGAAGTGCAGCACCTGCTGGCCAACCTGGCCAAGAGCGCGCCCAAGCTCGTCGAAGATCTGACGCCGAAGGCGCTGCCGCTGTCGGCGGTTGTGCGCGTGCTGCAGAACCTGCTGGTCGAACGCATTCCGATCCGCCAGCTGCGCAAGATCGCCGAAGCACTGGTCGAACACGCTCCGAACAGCCAGGACCCGGCCGTGCTGACCGCCGCCGTGCGCACCGCACTGGGCCGTTTCATCGTGCAGGAGATCGCCGGAATGTCGGCGGAACTGCCGGTGTTCACCCTCAACCCGCAATTGGAACGTGTCTTGCAGGAGTCCACGCAGGGCAACGGCGCCGCGCTGGAACCCGGACTCGCAGAGCGACTGCACCAGAGCCTGGCCGAATGTGTCAGCAAGCAGGAAGCGCGAAACGAGCCGGCGGTCGTGCTGGTACCGGGCCCGGTGCGCGCCGCGCTGGCGCGTCTGGTCCGCCACAGCGTCCCGTCGCTGTCGGTCCTGGCCTACAGCGAGGTACCGGAGGACAAGCGACTGAAGCTGGTCGGAACGATCAGCTGACGCCGCCCACCGATGCGCCAGAAAACAGACACCACTTTCGAACCAACGCAACAGACAGACACCAAGGGGAACCCGCACCGTGCAGATCACCGACCACCCGAGTTCTCCGACCGCCACCCCGCCCTCTTCGTCCCGTGACCACAGCATGAAAATCAAACGATTCGTCGCCGCCGACATGCGCTCGGCCATGAACCTGGTGCGCAAGGAACATGGTCCTGACGCCGTGATCCTGTCCAACCGCCGGATCGAGGAAGGCATCGAGATCGTCGCCGCCGCGAACTATGACGAGAGCGCCGTGCAGCGTGCACTGGAAGCCTCGCGCCGTGACGTCGCTCCGCCGCCGGCACCCAAGCCGCGCACCGCCGCCGATGCCGTCATTGCCGCAGTCACCCGCCGTCGCAGCAACACCCCCGCTCCGGAACCGGTTGCCGCGACCACCTCGGCCGTGGCCGCCCTCGCCCGCGCCGCGGTCGGTGCCACCGGCCGTACCCTGGACAGCGCCGACGAGATCGTGCCGACCCGCGGCAGCACCGGCTTCGCCGCGACCCTGGCCCGCGCTGCCGTCAACGAACCGGCGCTGCCCGAACAGATCTTCGCCCCGTTCGCCGAGGCCATCGTTGCACCGGCACCGGCACCGGCCGCCAGCGCGCCAGCCAACCGTGCCCGCTTCCAGATCGACCCGCCGCACGAGATGCATCACGAAAGCGCGGCCCCCGCCGTGCAGCCGCCGCCGCTGCCGGGCGCGGCTCCGACCGAAGCACAGCCGGAGATCGCCGCCAGCGAACCGGCAGTGGCCGACGCCGTCATCGAAACCTCGCCGGAGCCCACCCTCGCCCCGGCCCCGGTGCTGACCGTGGTCGCCCAGGACGACGCCGAGATCCGCCAGCTGCGCCAGGAAGTGGCCGGCATGCGCCAGGTGATCGAGCGCGAGATGAACCGCTTCACCGACGAGCGCCTGCGTGGCTGCCCGGTGCGCGCCACCGCGCTGGACCTGATGGACGAGTACGGTTTCGACGCCGGCCTGGCCCGCGACGTGGCCATGCAGATCCCGCTGGAGACCGAAGCCCACCGTGGCCGCGGCCTGATGCTGGGGCTGATTTCGCGCAAGCTGCCGATCGCCCCGGTCGACCCGCTGGAAGAAGGCGGCGTGATCGCCCTGGTGGGCCCGACCGGCGCCGGCAAGACCACCACCATCGCCAAGCTGGCCTCGCGCTTCGCCGAGAAGCACGCGCCACGTGATGTGGCCCTGGTCACCACCGACACCACCCGCATCGGTGCCCGCGAGCAGCTGTACGGTTACGGCCGCCAACTCGGCATCGCGGTGCACGAGGCCAACAGTGGCACCGACCTGGACCAGCTGCTGGAACGCCTGAAGGACTACAAGCTGGTGCTGATCGACACCGCCGGCCTGGGCCCGCGCGACCGCGCGCTGGCCGCCCAGCTGCAGTGGCTGCGTGCCGCCCGCCAGGTGCGCACCCTGCTGGTGCTGCCGGCCAATACCAGCTTCGGCGACATGGACGAGGTGGTCCGCCGCTTCGGTGCCGCCAACCTGCAGGGTCTGGTGCTGAGCAAGCTGGACGAGACCGGCCGCTTCGGCAACGCCCTGTCGGTGGCCGTGGACCATGCCCTGCCGATCACCTGGGTGACCGAT
Organism: Stenotrophomonas sp. GD03819; assembly: GCF_029841665.1. NCBI lineage: Bacteria > Pseudomonadati > Pseudomonadota > Gammaproteobacteria > Lysobacterales > Lysobacteraceae > Stenotrophomonas > Stenotrophomonas sp. GD03819. The sequence continues at coordinate 18,962 of NZ_JAOCEW010000052.1, read as the reverse complement.
GGCCAGGACGTTCCGGAGGACCTGCACCGGGCCAGTGCGGCCAATCTCGTACTTCGCCTTGAAGATTTGCGCCGCGCGGCCGATATGCCCTGCAACCCGGAGTTGAACCATGCCGTCGCGTGAGTACGCCAAGCTGACCAAGACCTTCCCGCTGTCGGCCACCCGCAGCGAGCCGCTCGGCCCTGTGCGCACCATTGCCGTCACTGGCGGCAAGGGCGGCGTGGGCAAGACCAACGTTTCGGCCAACCTGGCCGTGGCGCTGGCCGGCATGGGCAAGCGCACGCTGCTGCTGGACGCCGACCTTGGCCTTGCCAACATCGACGTGATCCTGGGCCTGAACCCCACCTTTACCCTGGCCGATCTGGTCGCCGGCCGCTGCACGCTGGATGACGTCATCGTCGAAGGCCCGAACGGCGTGCTGGTGGTCCCGGCCGCGTCCGGTCGCCGGCACATGGCCGAGCTGGCCCCGGCCGAGCACGTCGGCCTGGTCAACGTGTTCTCCGAACTGGAACGCGAACTGGACATCATGGTGGTGGACACCGCCGCCGGCATCACCGATGGCGTGCTGACCTTCTGCCAGGCCGCGCAGGACACCGTGGTGGTGGTCTGTGACGAGCCGGCCTCGATCACCGACGCCTACGCGCTGATCAAGGTGCTGTCGCGCGAACGCGGCGTGGACCGCATCCAGGTGGTGGCCAACATGGTGCGCGACCCGAACGAGGGCCGCGTGCTGTATGAAAAGCTGACCCGGGTCTGCGAGAAGTTCCTTGCCGATGTCTCGCTGAACTATCTGGGCTGTGTGCCGCAGGATGACTGGCTGCGCCTGTCGGTGCAGCGCCAGCAGCCAGTGGTAAAGGCCTACCCGTCCAGCCCGGCCGCGCTGGCGATCACCGAGATTGCCCGTCGCACCGCACGCTGGCAGGCGCCGACCGAACCGCGCGGCGGCGTCGAGTTCTTCCTCGAACGCATCCTCAAGCAGCGCGGGGTGGCCGCATGAAAGGCGCAGCCCAGTACCGGGAAGTCCAGCGCACGGCGGCCAACGAGGTCATCGCCCAGCATTCGGACCTGGTGCGGCGCATCGCCCACCACCTGGCCGCACGCCTGCCGGCGAGCGTCGAGGTCGACGACCTGATCCAGGCCGGCATGATGGGACTGATCGAAGCCTCGCGCAGCTATGACGCCGACCAGGGGGCTTCGTTCGAGACCTACGCCTCGATCCGCATCCGCGGTTCGATGATCGATGAGATCCGCCGTGGCGACTGGGTGCCGCGCTCGGTGCACCGCCGTGCACGTGATGCCGCCGCCACCATCCGCCGCCTGGAACAGAGCAGTGGCCGTGCCGCCAGCGCCACCGAAGTGGCCGCCGCGATGGAGATGCCATTGCCCGAGTACCTGCGGCTGATGGAAGACGCTGCCCGTGGCCAGGTGCTGAGTCTTGAATCGCGCATCGAGGACCAGGGCGAGCTGGACACCGTGGCCCAGGGCGGCCCGACCCCGCAGCAGGTGCTGGAGCGCGGCGAGTTCGGCCGCGAGCTGGGCAAGGCCATCGGCCATCTGCCCGAGCGCGAACAGCTGGTGCTCTCGCTGTACTACGAGCAGGAACTGAACCTGAAGGAGATCGGCGCGGTGCTCGGCGTGAGCGAGTCGCGGGTCTGCCAGATCCACGGCCAGGCGGTACTGCGCCTGCGTGGCCGGCTGAAGCTGTTCGAGGCCGCCGACGCCGGCCTCGAAGAATGAACATCCCCGAGGCGGCTGCCCCCGGCCGTCCGGAATGAACAACAAAGGAATTCTGCTTTGAACAAGAACATGCGCATCCTGATCGTCGACGACTTCTCGACCATGCGTCGAATCGTCAAGAACCTGCTGGGCGATCTGGGCTTCACCAATACCGCCGAAGCCGAGGACGGGCATGCCGCGCTGTCGCTGCTGCAGAGCCAGCCGTTCGATTTCGTGGTCACCGACTGGAACATGCCGGTGATGACCGGCATCGAGCTGCTCAAGGCGATCCGTGCCGATGCCAAGCTGAAGACCCTGCCGGTGCTGATGGTCACCGCGGAAGCCAAGCGTGAACAGATCATCGAAGCCGCCCAGAGCGGCGTGAACGGCTACATCATCAAGCCGTTCACCGCGCAGACGCTGGAAGAGAAGCTCGGCAAGATCTTCGAACGCCTGGCGGCCAGCGCCTGATGGATACCACGGTCGACAAGAGCGCCCTCGCCCTGCGCCTGCAGGAGGCCCTGGACGCACTCGAGTCCGGTGACGAAGCCGCCTGGCGGCAGCGCATCGACGGACTGGTCGCGCTGCGCACGCAGCCGATGATGAGTGGGCTCTCGCGGCTGGCCCGCGAACTGGGGCAGGCGCTGGGTGAACTGCCGACCGTGCCGAGCGAAGCCGGGGAACTGGACGATGCCTGCGCGCGCCTGGACCACGTGGTGGCGATGACCGAACAGGCCACGCACCGCACCCTGGACCTGGCCGAGGAATGCCGCAGCCTGACCGAACAGCTGCGCGCCGAAGGCCTGCAGCCGGGCCAGGACGCGCAGCTCGAGCGCATCCGCCACAACCTGACCGAGATCGCCCTGACCCAGAGCTACCAGGACCTGACCGGGCAGATCATCCGTCGCGTGGTGGGCATCGTCCGCCGCGTGCACGAAGGCTTCGGCGCACTCGGCCTGCCACCGGAACAGCATCGCACCGACCCGGAACTGGCCGGGCCGGCACTGAAGGGACTGGACCGCCACGCGGTCTCGCAGAACGACGCCGACGACCTGTTGTCGGATCTGGGGCTGTAAGCATGAGCGCGGTATCCGACGACATCACTGCCGATTTCATCATCGAGGCACAGGAAATCCTGGATCGCCTCGGCGAACAGCTGGTGTCGCTGGAGCAGGCACCGCAGGACAGCGATCAGCTCAACGCGGTGTTCCGCGGTTATCACACGCTCAAGGGCGGCGCCGGATTCCTCGGCGTCACCGCCATGGTCGAGCTGTGCCATGCCGCTGAAGAAGCGCTGGGCGCCGCGCGTGCCGGCCAGGCGGTGCTGCAGGCCCATCACTTCGACGCGGCCCAGCAATCGCTGGACTACCTGCAGTCGATGCTGGATGCAGTTTCCTCCGGCACCGAGCCGGGCTATGCACCGCCGGACCTGATCGCCCAGTTCGACGTACACGGCGGTGCCGTGGCGGCACCCGCCGCCGCAGCAGCACCCGCCGCAGGTGGCAGCGACCTGATCACCGACGACGAATTCGAGGCCCTGCTCGACCAGCTGCATGGTGGCAACGCGCCGACCGCGGTTGCACCGGCGAAGAAGGCCGACGACGGACTGATCAGCGAAGACGAGTTCGAAGCCCTGCTCGACCAGCTGCACGGTGGCGCCGCACCGGGCACCAAGCCTGCTGCCGCCATGGCACCGGCGCCGGCTGCGGCCCCGCGCCCGGTCGCCGCACCGGCACCGGTGGCAAAGCCGGCCGCCAAGCCGTTGGCCGAGGCCGAACATACCGTACGCGTAGACACCAAGCGCCTGGACGCGATCGTCAACCTGATCGGCGAACTGGTGCTGTCACGCAATCGGCTCAAGACCCTGCGTGCACGCCTGCGCGATGAAGAATTGGACCGCGCCGTGTCCACCCTGGACATCGCCACGGCCCGCCTGCAATCGGCGGTGATGCGTACCCGCATGCAGCCGGTGGGCAAGGTCTTCTCCCGCTTCCCCAAGGTGGCCCGCGACGTCGCCCGCTCGCTGAAGAAGGAAGTGGACCTGGAACTGATCGGCGCCGAGACCGAGCTCGACCGCAACCTGGTCGAAGCGCTGGCCGACCCGCTGGTGCACCTGGTCCGCAACGCCATCGACCATGGCGTGGAAATGCCCGACCTGCGCGAGGCGCAGGGCAAGCCGCGGATGGGCCACGTGCGGCTGTCGGCGCAGCAGGAAGGTGACTACGTCAGCATCGAGGTGCAGGACGATGGCGCCGGCATCGACCCCGAAAAGCTGCGCGCCAAGGCACGCGAGAAGGGCCTGATCGATCCGGAAGCGGCCGCGCGCCTGAGCAGCGAGGAATGCCTGCACCTGGTGTTCCTGCCCGGCTTCTCGACCAAGCAGCAGGTCACCGACATCTCCGGCCGCGGCGTCGGCATGGACGTGGTGCAGTCACGCATCCGCGAACTGAGCGGCCAGATCCAGATCCAGTCGGAGCTGGGCCGTGGCAGCCGCTTCCTGATCCGCGTGCCGCTGACCCTGGCGATCCTGCCGACCCTGCTGGTTCAGGCCGGTGAGGACGTCTACGCGCTACCGCTGGCGCGCGTGATGGAAGTGCTGCACGCACCGCGCACGTCGCTGGGCTGGTTCGATGGCCGTGCCGTGCTCGATCGGCGCTCCCACACCCTGCCGCTGGTCGATCTGCGCCAGTGGCTGGATGTGACGCCCGCCGCCTCGCCCCTGCTGACCATCGTGGTGCTGCAGGCCGGCGAAGCGCGCTTCGGGCTGGTCGTGGACCAGGTGCGTGGGCGGGAGGAAGTGGTCATCAAGCCGCTGCCGAAAGCCCTGCGCGGCCTGCGCGGTTATGCCGGTGCAACCTTGATCGGCGATGGTCGCATGGCCTTGATCCTGGATGTGGACGGGCTGCGATGACCCCCGCCGGGCCCTGCCCGGCGACCCGAAAACTGTGACTACCGTCTGTACGCGATCTACCGGTGTCTCAAGTCCCATTCATACACGCCGATACCGGAACCATGGATAGACTCAGCCTCATTGGACTCTTTCTCGCCCTGGCCTCGCTGGTCGGTGGGAGCATCCTCAAGGGCGCCGGCCTGGCGTCGTTGTGGTCGCCTGCCGCGTTCGTGATTGTCATCGTCGGCACCGTCGCCGCGATCCTGCTGCATACCTCGCCGGCAGTGTTCAAGCATGCGTTCAAGATCGTGCGCTGGGTCGTGCGCCCACCGCACAGCGATCGCCGCGAACTGATCCAGCAGATCGTCGAGTGGAGCAACATCGCCCGCCGCCAGGGCCTGCTGGGCCTGGAGTCGCAGGTGGAAGCGCAGCAGGACCCGTTCCTGCGCAAGGGCCTGCAGCTGCTGGTCGACGGCGTTGAACCCGAATCGATGCGGCACATGCTGGAAATCGAACTGGGCAGCCAGGAGCATCAGGACCAGGCCGGCGCCAAGGTCTTTGAAGCGATGGGCATCTACGCACCGACCCTTGGCATCATCGGCGCCGTGCTCGGCCTGATCGCGGTGATGAAGAACCTGGCCGACCCGAGCAAGCTCGGCCACGGCATCGCTGCCGCGTTCACCGCCACCATCTACGGCATCGCCTCGGCCAACCTGCTGTTCCTGCCGGTGGCCGCCAAGCTCAAGAGTGTCATCTCGCACAACACCCGCGACCGCGAGATGGTCATCGAAGGCCTGATCTCGATCGCACAGGGCGAGAACCCGCGCAACATCGAAACCAACCTCTCCGGCTTCCTGCACTGACATGGCCCGCCGCAAGCACCACGAAGAGCACGCCAACCACGAAGCATGGGCGATCCCCTATGCCGACCTGATGACGCTGCTGCTCGCCTTCTTCGTGGTCATGTACGCGATCTCCTCGGTCAACGAGGGCAAGTACCGGATCATGGCCGACGCACTCACCGATGCCTTCGGTGGCGCACCGCGCACCATCAATCCGGTGCAGGTGGGTAACAAACAGGTGCAGGGTGGCGGCTGGGACAGCCCCTCGGTGATCAAGTCCGGCACCAAGATCGGGCCCTCCGCGCCTGCACCGTCGCACGACCCGACCCTGCTGCCGTCGATGGCCTCGCAGATGCGCATGCCGGTGTCGGTGCACAACCAGGAGCAGATCGCGCGCGCCGAGCGCCAGCTCAACAGCATCGCCGACCGCCTCACCGCCGCACTGGCGCCGCTGATCGACCGCGGCATGATCAGCGTGCGCCGCACCGAGCTGTGGATCGAAGTCGAGATCAACAGCGACATCCTGTTCCCGACCGGCTCGGCCGCGCTGGACGTGCATGCGCGGCAGACCCTGGCCAGCCTGGCCGAGGTGCTGCGTGACGTGCCCAACAGCGTGCGCGTGGAAGGGCACACCGACAACGTGCCGATCGCCACCGCCACCTTCCCGTCGAACTGGGAGCTGTCGGCCGGACGCGCCGCCAGCGTGGTACATCTGTTCGCCGACCAGGGCGTGCAGCCGTCGCGGCTGGCGATGGTCGGCTACGGCCAGTTCCGCCCGCGCGAAGAGAACGACAGCGCCCAGGGCCGCAACCGCAACCGTCGGGTGATGGTCATCATCCTGGCCGACACCTCGCATTCGGTGGACCCGCTCGGCCAGCGCCTGAACGCAGCCACCGGCGCCACCGACAGCACCGCTACCGAACAGGCCGCCGCAACTCCGGCCAGCGCCCCCACCTCCCCCATCGCACCGGTGAAGTTGCCGCCGGTGCCGGCTGGCAGCCGCGTCGGCGCCGCCGTTCCCCCGGCAATGAAGGAGTAAACCGATGCGCATCTGGGCAGTCGCCAACCAGAAGGGCGGAGTCGGCAAGACCACCACCACCCTCGCCCTCGGCCGTGGCCTGGCCGCGCTTGGCCATCGCGTGCTGCTGATCGACCTCGATCCGCACGCCTCGCTCAGCCGCGCCTTCGGCGTGCCGGTCGATCCGCCGCCGGCCGGCGTGCTGGAACTGTTCGGCGCACCGCCGGCCGATCTTTCCAGCCTGTGCCATGCCAGCAGCATCCATGGCCTGGACTATGTCTGTGCACAATCCGCGCTGGCCACATTGGAACGCCGCAGCGCCAACCAGCCCGGCCTCGGCCTGGCCCTGCAGAACGCGCTTGCCCGCCATCAGGGGCAGCACGACTACATCCTGCTGGACTGCGCACCCACCCTCGGTCTGTTGATGATCAACGCACTGGCCGCGGCCGACCGCCTGATCATTCCCACCCAGGCCGAGCCGCTGGCTCTGCATGGCCTGGAGGGGATGGTCCGCACCGGCGAGATGGTCGAGCGCTCGCGCCGCCGCCCGCTGCCGATCTCGATTCTGCCCACCCTGTTCGACCGCCGCACCCGCGCCGGCAACGAATCGCTGCGCACGATGCAGGATCGTCACGGCACCCGCGTGTGGGAAGACGCCATTCCCATCGACACCCGCATCAGCAACGCCGCCGGCCTGACCCTGCCAAGCGTTGGTGAGGACTACCCGGGCCGCGGCCTGGCTGCCTACCGCCGCGCCCTGAACTGGATCCTCGGCGAGGATGCCCGCGCCCTGGAGCAGGCCGCATGAACAGCACCGGCGTACTGGACGACTATCTGGACGAACTGCTGGGCGAAGCGATCGCCGTGTCGCCACCGGCTGCACCGCCGCCGGCAAGCGACGAAGCGTGCCCGGCGATTGCAGCGGACGCCGAACGCGAGCCGACCTGGGACGATCTTCCGGCCGAAGTGATCTACGAGACCGACACCGCGGCCACCACACCGATTGAGGACGACGCTGCGCTGGAAGCTGCATTCGAGGCCGCTGCTGGCGCGCCCGAGCGCGAGCCGACCTGGGACGACCTGCCGGCCGAGGTGATCTACGAAACGGAGACTTTTGCTGCTGCCCCGGCAGAGGACGACGCAGCACTGGAAGCCGCCTTCGAGGCCGCCGCAATGCCTGTCGCCGCTCCCGAGCGCGAACCGACCTGGGATGACCTGCCTGACGAGGTGATCCACGAGACGCCCCCCGCTCCGGCTGCCGCCAAGGCAGGTCCGGAACCCACCTGGGACGATCTGCCGGACGAAGTGATCTACGAGACCGATACGGCCGACAGCCATCGCCTCGCCCACACCGACAGCCCCGGCCTGCAGGCTGCATTCGAGGCCGCAGCAGGCGGCGAGGACGTTCCTGCGCCACCACCGGCCGTAGTCGCAGCACCCGCTCCAGCGGCACGCACCGATGCCGCGCCGCCACCGCGCGTGGCCGTGGACGCGCCAGCAGGCAACCGTCCGAACAGCTGGCAGGAACTGCAGGCACAGGCACATCGGCCCGCCAGCAGTCCGCATCCGCAGAACCGACGCGCCGGCGAGCGCACCTCGCGCTGGTTGCGCCTGCGCTGCGGCACCCAGGCCTATGCACTGGAACTGCTGAAGGTGCAGGAAGTGGTGCTGCCGGTGCCGCTGCTGCCGCTGCGCGGCACCGCACCGGCCATGCTCGGCATCATGAACCTGCGCGGCCAGGTCGTGCCGGTGATGGATCTGGGCCTGCACCTTGGAGCCGCGGCCGCCGAAGACGACTCACAGACCCGTATCGTGGTCCTGGAAGAAGACGGCGAGACCATCGGCCTGCGCGTGTCGGCGGTGGAAGATGTCGCCAACCTCACCGATTCGCAGATCGAACCGCCCGATACCGCGCGCATCTGCCAGATCTCCAACGACCTGTTCCGCGGCGTCGCCCGGGTCAGCCAGCGCCCGATGATCCTGCTGGATGCCACGCGGCTGTTGAGCTGAATCGGCGCTTTGCGCCGACGCGTTGCCTGTCGGGGACGCACCGCGTCGATTCCCCTAAAGAACCCCGCCGGGGTGCCGTTATGGATCACGGAACCGTTTGTCCGGAGCAACGATGAGCACTGTCGAACTGGGTGGGGATCTCGGCATCGAGAGCACCACCGAGCTCAAGAACCGCCTCGCCCCGCTGGTGGCGCAGGCAGGCGAGCTGACCCTGGATGCAAGCCAGGTCGCCCGCATCCACACGGCCGCCGTGCAGGTGCTGTGTGCGTTCGTGCAGGCCCGCCGCGAGGCAGGTCTCGGCACCGGCTTCCACGGTTGCACTGCAACCTTCCGTGACGCCGCGCGCCTGCTGGGCGTCACCCAGGCCCTGGGCCTGGACGTAACCCATGACAACCTGAAATCTGTGGAGAACGCTGCATGAGCGCACGTATCTTGGTGGTGGACGATTCGGCGTCGATGCGCCAGATGGTTTCCTTCGCCCTCACCTCGGCCGGTTTTGCCGTCGAAGAAGCCGAAGACGGCGCGGTCGCGCTCGGTCGCGCCAAGGGCCAGCGCTTCAATGCGGTGGTCACCGACGTCAACATGCCGAACATGGACGGCATCGCGCTGATCCGCGAACTGCGCCAGCTGCCGGACTACAAGTTCACCCCGCTGCTGATGCTGACCACTGAATCGGCCGCCGACAAGAAATCCGAAGGCAAGGCCGCCGGCGCCACCGGCTGGCTGGTCAAGCCGTTCAATCCCGAACAGCTGGTCGCCACCGTGCAGAAAGTGCTGGGCTGATCGCCCGCCACCGCTCCCCCTCTTCGCTTCCGGACCACCACTGCCATGAGCATGGACCTGCAACGCTTCCACGCCACCTTCTTCGAGGAGAGCCGCGAAGGCCTCGACGCGATGGAGGCTGGCCTGCTGGCCCTGGAATCGGGGCAGCAGGACGCGGAGATCATCAATTCGGTGTTCCGCGCCGCCCACTCGATCAAGGGCGGCGCCGGCACCTTCGGCTTCGATACGATCGCCGGCCTGACCCACGTGCTGGAAACGCTGCTCGATGAACTGCGTGCCGGCAAGCGGGCGCTGGAAGGCCACGCGGTCGACGCCATGCTGTCTTCGGTGGACGTGCTGCGCGCCCTGCTTCGCGAAGCCGAACACGGCCAGGCTGCCGATCCGGCTGCAGTCGCTGCGGTGAAGGCGCGCCTGGAAGCGGTCCTTTCCGGCCAGGCCGCACCGAGCGCCCCCGCTGCCGTCGCGGCCAAGGTGGACGATACGCCGGAAGCCTGGCAGATCGGCTTCACCCCGGCACCGTCGCTGTTCATGAGCGGCAACGACCCGCTGCGCATCATCCGCGAACTGGAGCATCTCGGTTCGCTGCAGGTCGCCGCGCGCATGGAACGCCTGCCGGGCTTCGCCCAGCTCGACCCGCTCGAGGCCCATCTGGCGTGGGATCTGGGCCTGGTCGGCAAGGTGCCGCGCAGCAAGATCGAAGACACCTTCGCCTGGGTACTGGACGACTGCGAACTGGACATCCGTCCGGCCGCACCGCCGAGCCTGGCTACACAGGCGCCCTTTGCAACCGCCCCTTCCACACCGGCTGCCGTCGTACCGGCGGCGCCTGCTGCGCCCGCCACCAGCGGCGGCGCCAGCCAGGAAGCCGAAACCTCGATCCGAGTCAGCGTCGACAAGGTCGATGCGCTGATCAACCTGGTCGGCGAACTGGTCATCACCCAGGCCATGCTCAAGCAGGTCTCGCACGCACTGGACCCGGTCCACGCCGAGAGCCTGTTCGCCGGCCTGGACCAGCTGGAACGCAATACCCGCGACCTGCAGGAAGCCGTGATCGGCGTGCGCATGCTGCCGGTCGATGCGGTGTTCCGCCGCTTCCCGCGCCTGGTCCGCGACCTGTCCAGCCGCCTTGGCAAGCAGGTCCGCCTGCGCACCGTCGGTGAAGGCACGGAACTGGACAAGGGCCTGATCGAAAAGATCGCCGACCCGCTGGTGCACCTGGTGCGCAACTCGATCGACCACGGCCTGGAGATGCCGGACGTGCGTCGCGGCGCGGGCAAGGACGAAACCGGCACCATCACCCTGGCAGCCTCGCATCAGGGCGGCCACATCGTCATCGAAGTCAGCGACGACGGCCGCGGCCTGGACCGCACCAAGATCCTGGCCAAAGCCCACGAACGCGGCCTGGCAGTGCCGGACAACCCTACCGATTCGCAGGTCTGGGACCTGATCTTCCAGCCTGGTTTCTCCACCGCCGATGCAGTCACCGACCTGTCCGGCCGTGGCGTCGGCATGGATGTGGTCCGCCGCAACATCCAGGCGCTGGGTGGCGAGGTGCAGATCGAAAGCAGCCTTGGTAACGGCACCCGCACGCTGATCCGCCTGCCGCTGACCCTGGCCATCCTCGATGGCATGACCGTGGCAGTCGCCGGCGAAACCCTGATCCTGCCGCTGGCCTATGTGCTTGAGGCCCTGCAGCCGCAGGCCGAGGACATCCGCAGCATGGCCGGCGAAGGCCGCGTGCTGCGCGTACGTGGCGAGTACCTGCCGATCCTGTCGCTGAGCGAATACTACGGCTACGGCAACCGTGCGCCGGGCAGCGAATCGCTGGTGGTCGTGGTCGAAGGCGATGGCCAGAAGATCGCGCTGGAAGTGGACGAGCTGGTCGGCCAGCAGCAGGTGGTGGTGAAGAACATCGAGAACAACTACCGCCGCATCGGCGGGGTGTCCGGTGCCACCATCCTCGGCGATGGCCGCGTGGCCCTGATCGTCGACATCGGCGGGCTGGTGCGTTCGCTGCGGATGCCGCAGGCCGCCTGATCTACGTTGCAGGCGTGTACTGGACCGCCGCCCTTCGGGGCGGCGGTTTCTGTTTGTGTTCGCCCTGCCAGTGGGATCAGATTCCATTCCGCAGGAAAGGGATCTGATCGCGGGACGGCACCCCGATACCAAATCGTGAACTCCGTCGACACGATGGCTGCGGGCGTAACCACTTCATCCAAGCGAAGCCGCGTCGCTGCAACGCTTTCGCGCCGTCATCCCTACGCAACCGAATGTGATCTGCGTCCATAAAGTCCATCCGGACTGCGCCGCTATTTCGCTTTGACGGCCGTCACCGAACCCCCACCGGGCACCACCGTTCGCTCTGCAACCACCCCCAAACCGGCGCACAGACGCCGGCACTCTGCCCACCTGGAGCACCCTGCATGAAGTGGTTCCAAGATCTGCCCATCGCCCGCAAGCTGGCCGTGGGGTTCACCCTCACCACGTTGATGACCCTGGTCCTCGGCGCGTTCGCCCTGCTGCGCCTGAGCGAAGCCAACGCGCAGCTGCGCGAGATGGCCGGCAACGATATCCCCTCCGTCCAGCACCTGGGCGAGGCGCGCTCGCAGCTCGGTGAGTTCCGTACCTACGAACTGGCCCAGCTGAGCATGCTGGACCAGCCGGAGAAGGTCGCCGACTACAACAAGCGCATGGACGACACCGCCAAAGCCGTGCATGACGAACTGGCGGCGTACTCGGCGCTGCCGGCGCTGGAGAAGGAGCGCGAACTCTATCGCGCGGCCAGAACGCAGCTGGATCGCTACTTCGCCGCCAACAAGGCGATGCGCGACGCCGTGACCGCCGGTGACGGCGCCCTGGCGCAGCAGATCTCCGACGAGCAGTCGCGCCCGGCACGTCGCGACCTGTTCGCTGCAATGAAGGCACTGGGCACCCACATCGCCGGGCAGATGGACGGCAAGATCGCCGACGCCAACGCCACCCATCGCAACAGTATGATCGCCATCATCGGCTGCATCGTACTGCTGTCACTGGTGGCCGCCGCGCTGGCCATCGTCATCTCGCGCGCGGTCACCGGTCCGCTGGGCAAGGCCGTGCATGCCATCCAGGCAGTTTCCCGCGGCGACCTCAGCGTCAGCACCCAGGCCACCAGCAAGGACGAGGTCGGCAAGATGCTGGCCGCCACCGCGGAGATGACCGCGATGCTGCGCCGCTTCAGCGAGCAGACCCAGCTGATGGCCCAGATGCATGCCGGCCCGGACATCAGCCACCGCATTCCGGAAGATTTCCCGGGCGTCTATGGCCAGCTGGCCAACGGCATCAACACGGTGATCTTCGAACACCTCGATGCGATCGTCGATGCCATTGAAGTACTCAACCAGTATGCCATCGGCAATCTGACCCCGGATGCACGCCGCCTGCCCGGCAGCCGCGCGATCCTGCACGAATCCATGGATGCGGCCAAGGCCAGCCTGCTGGCGATCAATTCACAGATCCAGCGCCTGGCTGCGGCGGCCGCCGCCGGTGACTTCAGCCAGCGCGGCGACGCACAGCGCTTCCAGCACGACTTCAAGCTGATGATCGAGCACCTCAACACCATGATGCAGGTGGCTGACGGCAACCTCGGCCAGCTCTCGCAGCTGCTGCAGTCGATCGCCACCGGCGACCTGACCGCGCGCATGGAAGGCCAGTTCAACGGCGTGTTCGCCCGCATGCGCGACGATGCCAACGCCACGGTCACACAGCTGACCCAGATCGTCGGCCAGATCCAGGCCAGCGCTGGCAGCATCACCCTGGCCGCCGGTGAGATTGCATCGGGCAACAGCGACCTGTCGCGCCGTACCGAGCAGCAGGCCGCCAACCTGGAAGAGACCGCTGCCTCGATGGAGGAACTGACCTCCACTGTGCGTCAGAACGCCGAGCACGCCCGCCAGGCCAACCAGCTCGCCATCGGTGCCCATGGCGTCGCCTCGCAGGGCGGTGAAGTCGTCGGCCAGGTGGTCACCACCATGTCCGCCATCGAAGCCTCGTCGAAGAAGATCGCCGAGATCATCAGCGTCATTGACGGCATTGCGTTCCAGACCAACATCCTGGCGCTGAATGCCGCCGTGGAAGCCGCGCGTGCCGGTGAACAGGGCCGCGGCTTCGCCGTGGTCGCCAGCGAAGTGCGCACCCTCGCCCAGCGCTCGGCGGCTGCCGCCAAGGAGATCAAGGGCCTGATCGATGATTCGGTCGGCAAGGTTGCCGAGGGCTCCAGCCTGGTCCACCAGGCCGGCAGCACCATGGGCGAGATCGTGGCCTCGGTGCAGCGCGTGACCGACATCATGGCCGAGATTTCCGCTGCTTCGCAGGAACAGTCGGCCGGCATTGAGCAGGTCAACCAGACCGTGGTGCAGATGGACGAGGCCACCCAGCAGAACGCCGCGCTGGTGGAGGAAGCCACCGCCGCCGCGCGTGCAATGGAAGACCAGGCCGTGCAGCTGGGTGAAGCCGTGGCCCGCTTCCGGCTGGCATCACAGGGCACGACGGCCATCCCGGCACGCCCGCTGGCGGCACCGGTACCGCGCCAGGTTGCAGCCGCCGCACCGGCCGCAAAGCCGGTCCCGGCGCGTACGCTGCGCACCGCGACAGCCCAGCCGGCGCTGGCCGCAGACGGCGACTGGCAGGAGTTCTGATGTACCCGGGGTCGGATCCCTTTCCTTCGGGAAGGGGATCCGACCCCGGACGCATGGAAAGTGATGCAATTCTCACTTCATAATCCGGCACAGTGGCCGATATCCCCATCGAGCCTCGCGCCAACGCGTGCTGGCGCCCGCCCCTGACCGTAGATTCCATGTCCGACGGCAACGACACTGCAGTGCATGATGTCCACGCGGCTGACGCCGCTGACGAACGTTTCCTGGTCCGTAATCCGCGCCAGCTGCGGCAGCTGCTGCGATCGCTGATCGACCAGCGATCACTGATCAATGCGCATATCGACGGCCGCGACCGCTCGTTCCCGACCGCGCTGCTTGAGCTCGACGAGGACGAAGACACCCTGCTGCTCGATGGCAGCCCGCAGGAGGCGTCCAACCGCGCCGCCGAACAGGCCGATCATCTGCTGTGCTTCGCCCAGCTCGAACGCGTGCTGGTGCGGTTCCGCCTGCAGGCACTGCAGCGTGTGGACAATGACGGCCACGTCGCCTTCCGCGCCCCTCTGCCGGACGAGCTGGTCCATCTGCAGCGACGTGAGATGTACCGGCTGGAGACGCCCGTCACCGATTCGCCCCAGCTGCTGGTCCCTGCCGGCGAGAGCCGTGCCGAAGCGCTGTCGATGCGAGTGGTTGACATCAGTGGTGGCGGCCTGGCGGTGGCCGTGCCTACCGACTGCGCGGTGTTCAGCCTGCAGAAGCGCTACCCGGCGGTGCTGTCGCTGCCCGACGGCCCGGACCTGGAGATCGAGCTGGTCGTCTGCAACCTGCTGCCGCAGCGCCAACCCAACGGCATCGAGATCAAGCGCGTGGGCATGCGCTTCGACATCCTGCCACGTGGCGCCGACAGCGCCATCCAACGCTATATCTTCCGCATCGACCGCCAGCGCAAGGCGCGCCGCAACGGCGAGCTGTAGGGCTCGTCCAACCGGTAGTGCCGGCCGCTGGCCGGCAACCTCGCGACAACGCGGGGCCCACACCTAAAGTCCCCCGACGAGGGGCCGATATCGAGCCTGACACCGGGACTTCCGGCAGAACCAGGACCCCTCGATGAACGACAAGACCAGCTCCACCGCCAGCGCCGGTGGCGAATTCCTCAGCTTCACCCTCGGTGCCGAGCACTACGGCGTGGACATCCTCAAGGTGCAGGAAATCCGCGGCTATGACGCGGTCACCCGGGTGCCGGATGCACCGGACTACATCAAGGGCGTGATCAACCTGCGCGGCACCATCGTCCCGGTCATCGACCTGCGCCTGAAGCTGCGCCTGGACGACGCCCGCTACGACGCCTTCACCGTGATGATCGTGCTGAACGTCGACGACCGAGTGGTCGGCATCGTGGTCGACAGCGTCTCGGACGTGATCCCGCTGTCGGCCGAACAAATCCGCCCGACCCCGGAATTCGGCGCCGCCGTCGATACCCGCTTCATCTCCGGCATCGGCACGCAGGACGACCGCATGCTGATCCTGCTCGACATCGAGACCTTGCTGGACAGCGCCGACATGGGCCAGGCCAACGTCGTTGAAGACGCCGCCGCCTGATCAAGCGGACCTGCTTCACGTTCTGGTCACACAACCCTTCAGTTCCCTCCGGCAGTGCCGATAGGGGGACAGAAGCCGGTCGCGCAGGAGCGCGCAGAACCGGAACGACCATCACCATCCCCGGAGATACACCTCGATGAAGTCCCTGCTTGCGTTCGTTTCGGCCGCTGTCCTGGCCACCACCGCTTCCGCCGCGTTTGCCCAGTCGGCCGACATGATCCCGCCGGAACTGGCACCGCGCTCGGTCGGCAAGGACGGCATGGTCTGCGGCAAGGTCGAGAAGGCCCGCTACGCAGAAGGTTCCGAAGGCCAGCCGACCTTCCTGTACATGGGCGGCGCCTTCCCGCGTCACACCTTCTCGGCGCGCATCGCCGGCGAGAACCGCGGCAAGTTCTCCTTCCCGCTGGAAACCCTGGAAGGCAAGACCGTCTGCGTGATCGGCAAGATCCAGCGCGACGCCTCGCGCGCGGAAATCGAAGTCAGCTCGCCGGCCGGCCTGAAGCTGGCCAACATCAAGTAATCCGCTGTCCGTCGAACCACGCCGGACCTGGTGCCGGCGTGGTTTCTGCTGCAACCGGGCCCGACGCCCGGACGCGTCTGCCTTAGGAGATCGCAACGCCCATGCCGTGGATCAACAACCTCAAACTGATGCCGAAGCTGCTGCTGACCTTCGGCGTCCTCCTGCTGGTGATGTTGCTGCAGGGCATCGTCGCCTATCGTGGCCTGCATTCGCTGAACAATGTCACCACCGAGCTGGCGGGCTCTCGCATGGAGAGCATCCGCATGGCCGGCGAGATGCGCGGCATGCTGGGTGAATACCGCAACGCCGCCTACCAGCAGCTGATCCGCGCCAGCGACGACGTCAAGGCGGATGCACGCAAGCAGGGCGTCGAGCTGCGCGCGAGCATGGACAAGTCGATCAAGGAGTATCCGACCCTGGTCGACAACGCGCAGCAGAAGAAGCTGTTCGACACCTTCGCCAAGGAGTGGAAGGACGCCCTGGCCTCCTATGACAGCGTCACCGAGATGCTGGAACTGGACCTGCCGGACGACGCCATCGATACCTTCGTCGGCGAAACCCGCACCAAGCACCGCAAGGCCGCCGCGGCGCTGGAAGCGCTGATCGCCGAAGACAACCGCCTCGCCCGCGCGTCGCGCGAACAGGCCGCCTCCACGTATTCCGCCTCGGCCGTGCTGACCGTGATCGCCCTGCTGGGCGGCGCCGCGCTCGGCCTGGTGCTGGTCTGGCTGTTCGCCCGCGCCCTGGTCGGCAGCGTGCGCGGCGCCGTGTCGGTTGCCAACGACGTGGCCGGCGGCAAGCTCGATGGCCACATCGACGTCAGCCGCCAGGATGAAGTGGGCGAACTGATGCAGGCCATGCAGCGCATGCAGCGCGACCTGCGCGAGCGCATCGAAACCGACCAGGCCGTGGCGCGCGAGAACCTGCGCATCCGCACGGCGCTGGATTACAGCTCGACCGGCGTGTACCTGACCGACACCAGCAACACCATCGTCTACAGCAACCGCGCCCTGCAGCAGACCCTGAGCCAGTACCAGGACGAAGTGCGCCGCGACCTGCCGGACTTCGACGCCCAGGCCTCGCTGATCGGCAAGCCGGTCACCGTGCTTGAACACCGCGGTGAAATGGACCAGACCCTGCTGGGTAACCTGAAGGCACACGGCGTGGCCCGTCGCCCGATGCAGTACGGCGATGCCCAGTTCGCCCAGGTGGTCTCGACCATCCGCAATGAAGGCGGCGACACCGTCGGCTACGTGGTGGAATGGCGCGACCGTACCCAGGAAGCGCAGGTGGAAGCCGAAGTGGCGCGCGTGATCGCCCAGGCAGCCGCCGGCGACCTGTCCGGCCGCATCGATTCCAGCGACAAGGAAGGCTTCTTCCTGCAGCTGGCCCAGCAGATCAACGGCCTGCTGGACGCCAATGCCGGCAGCATCGAACAGATCTCCGGCCTGCTCGCCGCACTGTCGCAGGGTGACCTGACCGTGCGCATGCAGGGCGACTACCAGGGCGTGTTCGCCCGCATGCGCGACGACGCCAACGCCACGGCCGCGCAGCTGAGCGAGATCGTCACCCGCATCAAGCAGTCCAGCCGTGCGATCAGCTCGGCCGCCGGCGAAATCGCCTCGGGCAACAGCGACCTGTCGCGCCGTACCGAACAGCAGGCTGCCAACCTGGAAGAAACCGCTGCCTCGATGGAGGAACTGACCTCCACCGTGCGCCAGAACGCCGAACACGCCCGCCAGGCCAACCAGCTCGCGATCGGCGCGCATGGCGTCGCCTCGCAGGGCGGTGAAGTGGTCGGCCAGGTGGTCACCACCATGTCGGCGATCGAAGCCTCGTCGAAGAAGATCGCCGAGATCATCTCGGTCATCGACGGCATCGCGTTCCAGACCAACATCCTGGCACTGAACGCCGCCGTGGAAGCCGCACGTGCCGGTGAACAGGGACGTGGTTTCGCCGTGGTCGCCAGCGAGGTGCGCACCCTCGCCCAGCGCTCGGCCGCTGCCGCCAAGGAGATCAAGGGCCTGATCGACGACTCCGTTGGCAAGGTCAACGACGGCTCGGCCCTGGTACACAAGGCCGGCGCCACCATGGGCGAGATCGTCGCCTCGGTGCAGCGCGTGACCGACATCATGGCCGAGATCTCTGCGGCTTCGCAGGAACAGAGCGCCGGCATCGAGCAGGTCAACCAGACCGTGGTGCAGATGGACGAGACCACCCAGCAGAACGCTGCACTGGTGGAAGAAGCCACCGCCGCCGCCCGCGCGATGGAAGAACAGGCCGGCCACCTCAGCGAGGCCGTGTCGATCTTCGTGGTGGACGAAGCCGAGGTCGTGGCCGCCCCGCGCGTCGTCGCTGCCCCTGCCCCGCGCGCCACGGCGCCGGTCGCTCCGGCACCGGTTGCACCGCCGGCCCGGCGCACCGCGGGTGGTCGCCCGATGGCCACCGAACTGGCCGACGGAGACTGGCAGGAGTTCTGATTCCAGCCTGACCTGATCCACGAAGACGCCCTGGCCCTGCGCCGGGGCGTTTTCGTTTACGGGGTATCTGGATATCCAGCCAACGGCGAAGCCCCTCGGGGTGGTCGCGGAGAGCGCTTGGCTACTGAGGGCTGGCCGGGAGGGTGGGTTGCGCAGGGGGCGCCGTAAACCCGTCCCTGGGGGCTTGGCCGCGGCATCCATGCCGCGGACACCCCTGCGCAACCCACCCTCCCGGCCACAGACATTTTCCGTGCGCGTCCACCCCGGATTGAAGAAAGAAGAGCAAGAGCAACAGCCGTATTGCTTCCGGGGTCAGATCCGTTTTCCGCAGGAAAACGGATCTGCCCCCTCTTTCCACCTGGAAACCCAACGCTCTTGCCGTCCGACACCGAAATGCCAGGAGGGCTGGGCCGGGGTGGGCAGGCAGGACCGTTGGCGCCATGGATGGCGCCATCGAGCCCCCATGGACGGGT
>NZ_JAOCEW010000051.1:0-26313 GCF_029841665.1 Stenotrophomonas sp. GD03819 | reverse complement strand
CCATGAAATTCTCTTCTCTTGCTGTATCCCTGGCCGGCGTGCTCGCGCTGGCCGGCTGCTCCACTCTGGTGCCGAAGAACACCGCTGTCGCTCCGGCGATTCCGGCGCAGTGGCCGGCCGAAGCCGCGCAGGGCCAGGTGGCCGATGTCGCCGCCGTCGGCTGGCGCGACTTCTTCACCGATCCACGCCTGCAGCAGGTGATCGAGCAGTCGCTGCAGAACAACCGCGACCTGCGCGTGGCCGTGCTCAATGTAGAGCGCGCGCGCGGCCAGTACCGCGTACAACGCGCCGACCGCGTGCCCGGCGTGGCTGTCACCGGCCAGATGGAGCGCCGAGGCACCGACGCCGGCGTCACCGAGCAGTTCACCGCCGGTGTCGGCGTGGCCGAGTTCGAGCTGGATCTGTTCGGCCGCGTGCGCAATCTCAGTGAAGCGGCGTTGCAGCAGTACTTCGCCGTGGCCGCCAACCGCCGCAACGCGCAGCTGAGCCTGGTGGCCGAGACCGCGACTGCGTGGCTGACCTATGGTGCCGATGCACAGCAGCTGAAGATCGCCGAGGCCACGCTGAAGACCTACGAGGATTCGCTGCGCCTGGCCGAGGCCCGCCACGAACGTGGTGGCAGTTCGGCGCTGGAGCTGACCCAGACCCGTACCCTGGTCGAGACCGCACGTACGGATGCTGCACGCCTGCGTGGCCAGCTGGCCCAGGACCGCAATGCGCTGGCGCTGCTGGCCGGTGGCCAGCTGGATCCGGCACTGCTGCCGGACAGCATCGAACCGCAGCTGCTTGCACTGGCCCCGCCGCCGGCCGGCCTGCCCAGCGACGTGCTGCTGCAGCGCCCGGACATCATGGCCGCCGAACACCAGCTGCTGGCCGCAAACGCCAACATCGGTGCGGCACGCGCGGCGTTCTTCCCGAGCATCTCGCTGACCGGCAGCATCGGCAGTGGTTCGAACGAACTGTCCAACCTGTTCGACAGTGGCACCCGTGTATGGAGTTTCCTGCCGAAGATCACCCTGCCGATCTTCCAGGGCGGCAAGCTGCGCGCCAACCTGGCCATCGCCAACGCAGATCGTGATATCGCTCTGGCGCAGTACGAGAAGTCGATCCAGGTGGGCTTCCGCGAAACCGCCGATGCGCTGGCATTGAATGTCAGCCTGGACGAGCAGGTGAGTTCACAGCAGCGCCTGGTGGACGCGGCCGAACAGGCCAACCGCCTGTCGCAGGCCCGCTACGACGCGGGGCTGGACAGCTTCGTCACCCTGCTTGATGCGCGGCGTACCGCCTACAACGCGCAGCAGACCCAGCTGCAGGCCCAGTTGGCGCAACAGGCCAACCGCATCACCCTGTACAAGGTGCTGGGTGGCGGCTGGCACGAGCGCAGCTGAGCAGCAATTCGATACCGGTAGCGCCGGGCCACGCCCGGCGGCCTTTCGTTCCTGCATGCCTGACGTCTGGGCGGACCGCACTTCGTGCTCGCCGGGCATGGCCAGGCGCTACCGCATGGGCCAACGGCACCATGCAAACGGATATTCATCGAGATGCAGGGTCAATCCTGCTCGGATGGGGTTGCCCAGGATGTACAACGCATGGCGCCTCAAGGCTTCCTCGCTGCGTACCGCGTGATCGAAATAGCTCGGCTGCCACAAAGGCGTCTGTATGCCGAACTGCTGCCCCAGCAACCGGCTGCTGCGGGATTTCACCGTTCCCATCATGCGCGCCAGTGATCCGTCGCGCAGCTGCATCAGCCAATGCAGATGGTCAGGCATGACGACCCAAGCAAAGGACCGACTGAGGCCCATGCGTTCAACATACCTCAATGCATCCACAAGACACGTTGCACAACGTGGATCTTCAAAGACCGGGCGCCGGTGGCGTACGACCGTGGTGAGGACGTAGTAGCCCCCGATATGGGAGTGGCGGCCACGTTCCAGATGACGGCTGGACATGGCGCCAGTCTGCACTGATGGGATGTCCGCCGTTATCAGCCGAGGGCGATGGCCCGTGTGGGATTCTTCCGGGTATCGCGCTCGCCGGGCATGGCCCGGCGCTACCGTCAGATCGCTTCATCATCGCGCGGGGCCGCGCGGCAGGCGCGCACGCGCAGCAGCGCGTCACCGGCCTCGCGGGCCATGCGCTCGTATTCGGCGCGGATCTCTTCCAGCCGCGCTTCGTCCAGTTCTTCCAGATCCAACAGTTCGTTGTTGGCTTCGGCTGTCGCCCGGATCAGCTCGTCCAGCTTGATCTGCATCGCGGCGGTATCCGCGTTCTGCGTGTGCTGGATCAGGAACACCATCAGGAAGGTGATGATGGTGGTGCCGGTGTTGATCACCAGCTGCCAGGTGTCGTTGAAACCGAACACCGGGCCACTGATGCCCCAGATCACCACGATCGCTACTGCGGCCAGGAAGGTCCACGGCGAGCCGGTGGCGGCCGCGGCCTTCTTGGCGATCGTATTGAACAGGTTGCGTGCTTTCATCGTCGTCGTCCCACTCAGGTGACGAGGATGATCGGCAGTGGCCCGTGCAGGCGCCGTGCAGCGGCAGTCAGGCGCGCATGCGCTGCAGGCGCGGTGCCTGCAGGCTGCGCACCGGACTGCTCTGGTAGACGTGCTGCCAGCAACGGTCGACGAACTCGCGGGCCTGTGCTTCGCTCAGTCGCGGCATGATCTGCAGGGCGTACTGGGTCTGGAACATCTCGTCACGTTCGGCCTCGCTGGCGCGCGGCTGGGTGATCAGCGAATCGCAGGCAAACTTGATCCACGGCACGTACGAGCCGAACGAGTTGTGCGGCAGTGCGCCTTCGGCATGTTGGCGGCGCCAGTGATCCAGCTCGGCGTCAACGTTGATGACCGGAGGAATGGTGGGGACTTCAGCGTGCATGACAATCCAGTTCGGTTGAGTGGAAAGGGAGTGGGGGTTCATCGGAGTGTGGCGTATGTGGCGGTGCATGCCGCGTCAGCGCGATGTGGAGCTGGCGTTGGCATGTCCGATCAACTGCGCACGCTCGACGGCACCGAGATCTTCGGCGATGTCGGCCATCGCATTGCACAGGCGCTCATGGTCGAGCGGGTGGCCGCGCACCAGCTCCAGCTGCAGGCCCTGGTAGGCAGTCCAGAACAGTGCGCCACGCTGGTGCAGTGCGTACTGCTGCTGCAGGCGCTTGCGGATGGCTTCGAGGATCGGGTCAGGCGTAGGTCGTACGGCGTGCGCGCACATGGCTGGCTCCGCCGGGGAAAGAAGTCCCGGTAACCCCACCCTAGGCGCGGCAGCCGGGCGGGGTGTTATCGCTGCGTGTGCACGTTGCGCAGCTGACTGTGCACGGGTTCACGGCAATGGCCGCAAACGCTGCCGGCACTAGGGCGTGCCGGCACTGAAGCGTTCATTAAACGGGTTCAACAGGACACTGCGTGGTGATCATTCACCGATGTCTTCGTTCCAGATCTCCGGGTGCTGCGCAATGAAGCCGCCCAGCAGGTCCACGCATTCCTGGCTGTCCAGGTCGATCACGTTGACGCCATTCTCCCGCAACCAGTCGATGCCGCCCTGGAAGGTGCGCGATTCGCCCACCACCACGGTGCCGATGTTGAACTGGCGCACCAGGCCCGAGCAGTACCAGCACGGTGCCAGGGTGGTGACCATGATCGTGTCCTGGTAGCGGCGCTGGCGGCCGGCCTTGCGGAACGCATCGGTTTCGCCGTGCACCGACGGGTCGCCTTCCTGCACGCGGCGGTTATGGCCGCAGCCGAGCAGGCGGCCGTCGTTGTGGTACAGCGCCGCGCCGATCGGCACGCCGCCTTCGGCCAGGCCCTGGCGGGCTTCGGCGATGGCGGTCTGCAGCAGGGCCTGGTAGTCGGGCGTGGTGATCATGCGGGGCTCCGGTAAGTCGTGGCCCGCCATGATACGGGCAGGGGGTGCCGCTGGCCCCCGGCGGTGCGATAATCGGGGCCATGAGCGAATCCCCCTACAAAGCCGGTACCACCCATTTCGGGTTCCGCGACGTCGCCGCCAAGGACAAGCAGAAGCTGGTCGGCCAGGTGTTCACCTCGGTCGCGCGCAACTACGACCTGATGAACGACCTGATGAGCCTGGGCGTGCACCGGGCGTGGAAGCGCTACTACGTGGCGACCGCGCAGGTGAAGCCGGGCGACCGCGTGCTCGACCTGGCGGGCGGCACCGGCGACATCGCCGCCCTGCTGAAGGAGCGCGTCGGCGCCGAGGGCTCGGTGGTGCTGGGCGACATCAACGCCGGCATGCTGTCGGTCGGCCGCGACCGCCTGACCAACCGCGGCCTGGTGCTCGGCCTGGACTACGTGCAGTGCAACGCCGAAGCCCTGCCGTTCCCGGACAACAGCTTCGACCTGGTCACCATCGCCTTCGGCCTGCGCAACGTCACCGACAAGGACGCCGGCCTGCGCGAGATGTACCGCGTGCTAAAGGTGGGCGGCCAGGCCCGCGTGCTGGAGTTCTCCGAAGTCACCGCGGACTGGTTCAAGCCGATCTACGACTTCCACTCGTTCAAGATCCTGCCCAAGCTGGGCAAGTTGTTCGCCAATGATTCGGACAGCTACCAGTACCTGGCCGAGAGCATCCGCAAGCACCCGCCGCAGGATGAACTGAAGGCGATGATGGGGCAGGCCGGTTTCGAGCGCTGCCACTACAAGAACCTGACCGGCGGCATCGTTTCGATCCACTCCGGCTACAAGCTGTAAGCCTTGCCCTGGTGGGTGCCAACCCTGGTTGGCACTCGGCCGCTGCGGTCATCCGCTCTGGTAGGTGCCGACCTTGGTCGGCACGGGTCTGCCACATGCGATGAAAGATCCGTGCCAACCAAGGTTGGCACCTACCCGGGGCGCAGCCGCAGGATCGGCCTTGGCCGCATTACCCCGCACCGCGCAACGCCTGCCGGGCCGGAGGGAGGTACCATTGGGGTTTGATCCCCGTAACGGTCCCGATTCATGCGTAATCCGCTGATGCTCCTTCCGCTGGCCGTGGCCCTGGCCGCCGGCTGCTCCCAGGAGGCGGCCGCGCCCGCCGCCGCCCCGACTGCCACAAAGGCCCCTGCCGCCCCCGTGAACGCCGAGAACCGCAGCCACGACGAAAGCTCGTACGCCGAGCCGGACAAGGTCGCCATCAAGGACATCGCACTGGATCTGAAGCTGGACTTCGACCAGAAGCAGATCGGCGGCACCGCCACCTACACCCTGGAATGGAAGCAGAAGGACGCCAAGCAGCTGGTGCTCGACACCCGCGAGCTGACCGTGTCCAAGGTTGAGGCCGTTGCCGCCGATGGCGCGCGCAGCCCGCTGAAGTTCGAGCTGGCCGCCGCTGACAAGGTGTTCGGCAGCAAGCTGACCATCGAGGCTCCGGAACAGCCGGCCAAGGTGGAAGTGACCTATCACACCGCGCCGACCGCCTCGGGCCTGCAGTGGCTGGCACCGTCGATGACCGAGGGCAAGAAGCTGCCCTTCATGTTCAGCCAGTCGCAGGCGATCCACGCCCGTTCCTGGGTGCCGCTGCAGGACACCCCGAGCGTTCGCTTCACCTACAGCGCGCACGTGGTCTCGCGCCCGGACGTGATGGTGCTGATGAGCGCCGACAACGATCCGAAGGCCGCGCGTGACGGTGACTACACCTTCAAGATGCCGCAGCCGATTCCGTCCTACCTGCTGGCCATCGCCGCCGGCGACCTGGTGTTCGAGCCGATCTCCGGCCGCTCCGGCGTCTGGGCCGAGCCGACCATGGTCAACAAGGCCGCCAAGGAATTCGAAGACACCGAGAAGATGATCGGTGCCGCCGAGAAGCTGTACGGCGAATACCGCTGGGGCCGCTACGACATGCTGGTGCTGCCGCCGTCGTTCCCGTTCGGCGGCATGGAAAACCCGCGCCTGACCTTCGCCACCCCGACCGTGATCGTCGGCGACAAGTCGTTGGTCTCGCTGGTCGCCCACGAACTGGCGCACAGCTGGTCGGGCAACCTGGTGACCAACGCCAGCTGGAAGGACATCTGGCTCAATGAAGGCTTCACCACCTACGTCCAGGGCCGCATCACCGAAGCCCTGTACGGCAAGGAAATGGCCGAGATGGAGAAGCAGATCGACCAGACCGACCTGCTGGCCGAAGTGAAGGACATGAGCCCGGCTGACCAGGCACTGGCGCTGCCGCCGCTGAACGAGCGTGATCCTGACGAAGCGCTCAGCCAGGTGGCCTACGTCAAGGGTGCGTGGTTCCTGGAATTCCTGGAGCAGCGCTTCGGCCGCGAGACCTTCGATCCGTTCCTGCGCGGCTGGTTCGATGACCACGCCTTCCAGAGCGCGGACACCGACCAGTTCGTCGAGTACATGAAGAAGAACCTGCTGCCGAAGAATCCCTCGGCCGTGACCGAGGCCGAACTGAAGGCGTGGCTGGACGAGCCGGGCATTCCGGCGTTCGCTGCCAAGGCGCAGTCGCGCAACTTCAGCAGCGTCGATACCGCGCGCATCGCCTTCGCCAGCGCCGGCACCGTGCCGAGCAGCCAGGTCATCGCCGACTGGAGCACGCAGGAATGGGTGCGCTTCATCGACGGCCTGGGTGCGACCCAGCCGCTGGACAAGCTGGCCACGCTGGACAAGGCCTTCCACTTCACTGGCACCCCGAATGGCGAGATCGCCATGCGCTGGTACCCGCTGGCGATCCGCAGCGGCTACGAGCAGGCCAATGAAGGCGCGGCGGCATTCATCGAGCGCGTCGGCCGTCGCAAGCTAATCCTGCCGATCTACGCCGAACTGGTGAAGACCCCGAAGGGGCTGGAGCTGGCCAAGCAGGCCTTCGAAAAGGCCAAGCCGGGCTACCACCCGATCACCACCGCCTCGGTCCAGGACATGCTGGCCAAGGCTGAAGCCAAGTAAGCGGTAGTGCCGGCCGCTGGCCGGCAACCGGTCACTGCTTCACCACCAACGGCGGGGAAACCCGCCGTTGGTGTATCCGCTTTTCGCTGCCGATAGAATCGGGATGCACCCGCAAAGGACCTCCGCCATGAAACGACTGATCCTGCTCACCGCCTGCACCCTGGCGCTGGCCGCCTGCAGCAACCCCGAGGAAGAACGCAAGGCGCAGGAAGCCGCCGCAGCCGCCGTGCAGGCGCAGAAGGAGGCCAAGGCCGAAGACGTGGCCAAGCAGTACGACATGGCCGTGGCCGCGCAGGACTGGGAGCGCGCGCGCCTGCATGGTGCCTCGCTGCTGGACCAGTACAAGGACACCGCGGCCGCCGAGCGCATCGCCGCAGGCTTCGACGAGGTCAAGGCCAAGGGCGATGCCGCGCGCGACCTGCGCCGCATGCAGGCGCTGTGGCAGTACAACCAGATCCCGGTGGGCAACAAGGGCAACCAGGTTTCGGCGCAGATCTACAGCAAGGAACGGGTGGACGTGGATGGAAGCGGCGCCAAGCCGGTGCAGCTGGTGTTCCGCGATCATCCGGATTGGAAGCGGCATGCGTATCTGGTGCTGCAGGCCGGCGATTTCCGTTGCCCGCAGTGCACGGTGAAAGTAACCGTGGACGACGGCAAGCCGATTTCCATGGCGGCGTGGCGTCCGAAGACCGATGAAGCCATTGCCCTGTTCATCACCGACCAGAAGGCGCTGTGGAAGCTGGCGCGCAAGGGCAAGTCGATCAGCATCGAGTTCCCGGTCAAGGCCGGTGGCACCCGCACCGCTGTGTTCGAAACCGGTGGCGTCGACGCCAGCCGCATGCCGCAGTGGTGGCAGTGATGGTTGCGGCGGGCAGCGCAGTGCACGCGTTGTCCGCGATCCGGCACTGGGTGTTCGACATGGATGGCACGCTGACCGTCGCCGTGCATGATTTTGCCGCGATCCGCCGCGCGCTGGAGATCGCGGCCGAGGAAGACATCCTTGACCATATTGCGGCGTTGCCGGACGCACCGGCGCAGGCCAAGCGCGAGTGGCTGCTGGATCATGAGCGCGCGCTGGCCGAGGACGCACTGCCGGCACCGGGTGCGCTGAAGCTGCTGCGCGCGTTGTCGGCGGCAGGCTGCCGGCTCGGCATCCTGACCCGCAATGATCATGCGCTGGCGAAGCTGACGTTGGACGCGATCGGGGTCGGGGCGTTGTTCGACGATGCCGACATCATCGGCCGCGATGAAGCGGTGCCCAAACCCTCACCGGATGGCCTGCAGCAGCATCTGCGGCGTTGGGGGATCGGGGCTGCGGAGGCGGTGATGGTCGGTGACCACGCCTACGACCTGGAGTGCGGCCGTGCGGCCGGCGCTCATACCGTGCTGGTCAACCTGCCGGAAAACCCATGGCCGGGCCGTGCCGACTGGCATTTCGCTGATTGCCGCGCCTTGCTGGCTGCCTGGCAGGGCGCTTGCTGATGTAGAGCCGAGCCCACGCTCGGCTGCTCTCCTCCGGTCGGATCGCGCTGGCGCGCGCAAGCCGAGCATGGCTCGGCTCTACAGAGAGCAGGCCACGTGTCGGTCGGAGGTTCCGGTAGTGCCGGCCGCTGGCCGGCAGTGTCGACCAAGGTCGACACCCACCGATCAGATGTGCGGGCAGTTCGGTTACGCGCTCAGCGCGTAACCGAATTGCTGCTTGAACTGCTCGTTGAACTCATCGAAGGTGAAGCGCTGGTTCTGCGTGCCCGGGTGCTCGACCTTCAGCGCGCCCATCAGGTTGCCCATGCGGCCGATGGTCAGCCAGTCGTAGCCCTTCTGGATGCCGTAGATCAGGCCGGCGCGGAAGGCGTCGCCACAGCCGGTCGGGTCGACCACGCGGCGCTCATGCGCCGGCGGAATGTCGTAGCTCTTTTCCGGGGTGTGGATGACCGCGCCCTTCGGGCCGCGGGTGGTGATGTAGGCCTTGACCCGGCTGACGATCTCTTTCTCGTCCCAGCCAGTGCGTTCCTGCAGCAGGTTCGACTCGTAGTCGTTGACCACCACGTAGTCGGCCTGCTCGATGAACTCGCGCAGTTCCGGGCCGTTGAACAGCGGCATGGCCTGGCCCGGGTCGAAGATGAACGGGATGCCGTCTTCGTGGAATTCCTGCGCGTTCTGGATCATGCCTTCGCGGCCGTCCGGGCCGACCAGGCCCAGGGTCACGCCCGGTACGCCACGCACGTGGTTTTCGTAGGAACGCATCATCGCGCCCGGGTGGAAGGCGGTGATCTGGTTGTTGTCGTGATCGGTGGTGATGAACGCCTGCGGGGTGAACAGCTCATCGATCACGCGCACGCGCGACAGGTCGATGCCCAGGCCTTCGAAGTACTCACGGTACGGGCCAAAGTCCGAACCCACGGTGCCCATCGGGATCGGCTGGCCGCCCAGCAGGTGCAGGTTGTAGGCGATGTTGCCGGCGCAGCCGCCGAACTCGCGGCGCATGCGCGGGACCAGGAAGGACACGTTCAGGATGTGCACCTTGTCCGGCAGGATGTGATTCTTGAACTGGTCCGGGAACACCATGATGGTGTCGAAGGCAAGAGAACCACAGATCAGAGCGGACATCGATGTAAGCCTATGCGGTGAATTTTGGGGTGGGCCGGCCCGGTTCGGCGGGCAAGCAAACGGCGCCCTTGGGCGCCCGACGGCGCAAAGGTTACCCGCTGGTGCCGCTCAGGGCCAGAACCGGGTGAGACCCGATCAGGCCGAAAGCCTGTGAAGACGCGGGTTCAGCTAGTTTTTTCCTTGCTCGGCGGCAGGCGGGTTGCTAGGCTTGTCGGCCTCGATTTCTGCCCATTTTTTCGCCATCCCGCGGCGGGCACGACACCCCTCAGGACTCCTTCCTCAGATGTTCAAGAAACTCCGTGGCATGTTCTCCAACGACCTGTCCATCGACCTGGGCACGGCCAACACCCTCATCTACGTGCGCGGGCAGGGGATCGTGCTGAACGAGCCATCGGTCGTGGCCGTGCGTCAGGACCGTGCCATCGGTGGCACCCGCTCGGTGGCAGCCGTAGGCGCCGAAGCCAAGCAGATGCTGGGCCGTACCCCGGGCCACATCACCACCATCCGCCCGATGAAGGACGGCGTCATCGCCGACTTCACCTATACCGAGGCGATGCTCAAGCACTTCATCAAGAAGGTGCACAAATCGCGCGTGCTGCGCCCGAGCCCGCGCGTGCTGGTCTGCGTGCCGGCCGGCTCGACCCAGGTCGAGCGCCGCGCGATCAAGGAATCGGCCGAGGAAGCCGGTGCCCGTGACGTGTTCCTGATCGAAGAACCGATGGCGGCCGCGATCGGCGCCGGCATGCCGGTCACTGAAGCGCGTGGCTCGATGGTCATCGACATCGGCGGCGGCACCACCGAAGTGGCGGTGATCTCGCTCAACGGCATCGTCTACTCGGCGTCGGTCCGCATCGGTGGCGACCGCTTCGACGAGTCGATCACCAACTACGTGCGCCGCAACCACGGCATGCTGATCGGTGAAGCCACCGCTGAGCGCATCAAGGTCGAGCTGGGCTGTGCCTACCCGCAGGCGGAAGTGATCGAGATGGAAATCTCCGGCCGCAACCTCGCCGAGGGCGTGCCGAAGATGATCAAGATCAGCTCCAACGAGGTGCTTGAAGCCCTGCACGAGCCGCTGTCGGGCATCGTCAGCGCGGTCAAGCTGGCGCTGGAACAGACCCCGCCGGAACTGTGTGCCGACGTTGCCGAGCGCGGCATCGTGCTGACCGGTGGCGGCGCCCTGCTGCGTGACCTGGACCGCCTGATTTCCGAGGAAACCGGCCTGCACGTGCAGGTGGCGGACGATCCGCTGACCTGCGTGGCCCGCGGCGGTGGCCGTGCGCTGGAGCTGGTCGACATGCACGGCAACGAGTTCTTTGCGCCGGAATAAGCCGTCCCGGCTGCCTGCGCCCGCAGCGCCCCTCCGGGGTGCGGCCCACCACGAGGGTGGGCCGGCACCGGCGGGGCGCCCGCGTGTTCCCCTTCCGCCTTCTGCCAATTGAATCGTTGCCGTGCCGCCCTACGCCGGACCTCCCGTTGCTTCCCGATCCGGTGATGCCGCCAGCCCGCTGCGTCTGCTGGCTTATCTGGCACTGGCCATCACTCTGATCGTGCTTGACGACCAGGCCGGCTGGCTCGCGCACCTGCGCGGGCAGGCCAACAGCCTGGTGCAGCCGGTATGGGCACTGGCTGGCCTGCCGGGCAAGCTCGGCAACCAGGTCAAGGACTCGGCGGCCAGCCATGGCCAGCTGGTCAACGAGAACCGTGAACTGCGCAACCAGCTGTTGCTGGCCAACGCGCGCCTGACCCGCCTGCAGACCGCCGCGCTGGACAACGCCCAGCTGCGCGAACTGCTGAACGTGGCCGAGCGCAGTGGCCTGGACGTGCAGCTGGCGCCGATCCTGGATATCGACCTTGACCCGGTGAAGCAGCGCCTGGTGCTCGACGCCGGCAGCCGCGAAGGCGTGCACGTCGGCCAGGCGGTGATCGATGCCGGCGGCCTGATGGGCCAGGTGATCAGCGTCACCGGCGGTACCTCCACCGTGCTGCTGCTGACCGACCCCGACCATGCCGTGCCGGTGACCGTGGCCCGCAACGGCGTGCGACTGATCGTCTACGGCCGCGGCGACACGCTGGAATTGCGCGACATCCCGCTCAGCGCCGGCGTGGAAGTGGGCGATGAGATCGTTACCTCCGGCCTCGGCGGTCGTTTCCCGGCCGGCTTCCCGGTCGGCACCATCACCGGCCTGCGCCCGGACGACACCCATGCCTTCCTGGTGGGCGAACTGAAGCCGGCCGCGCAGCTGGACCGCGGCCGCGACGTGCTTCTGCTGCGCCCCGGCGCGGCGATCCGTATTCCGCCGAACCTGCGCCTGCAGATGGAGCAGGGCGCTCCCGGTGGTCCGGCCGATGCCACAGCGCTGCCGACCGGCACCGCGCCTGCAGCGACGCAGCCCAGCCCGGGAGTGCCGGCCGCTGGCCGGCAACAGCCCTCGTCGCAAACGAGGACTGTTGCCCCCGCATCCTCCCTTGACCCCGCGCCTTCGGCGCGCCCCCCTCAACAAGAGGGGGGCTCTCCCCCAGCTGGATCCACGGGAGTGCCGGCCGCTGGCCGGCAACCGACCACGCCGGAGGCCCAGCGATGAGCCGCCTGCGCGACAATCCGTGGGTGCTGCCGGCCAGCCTGGTGGTGGCGTTGCTGCTGGGCCTGCTGCCGTTGCCGGCGCTGCTGCAGCCACTGCGCCCGTACTGGCTGGCGCTGGTGCTGGCGTATTGGGTGATCGAGACACCCGAGCGGGTCGGCCTGGGCATCGCTTTCGCCAGCGGCGTCATCGCGGACCTGCTGTACGGCGGCGTGCTCGGCGAACAGGCGCTGCGGCTGGTGATGCTGGCCTTCATCCTGCAGCGTTTCCGCGCCCGCATCCGTTTCTTCCCGATGTCGCAGCAGATGCTGGCCATCGGCGGCCTGCTGTTCAACGATCGCATCGTCAGCGCCCTGGTGCACATCCTGGTGGGTGAACCCACCCTGCCGTGGTCGTACTGGTGGGCGCCGCTGCTGGGCTTGGGCCTGTGGCCGCTGGTGTTCGTGCTGCTGGATGCGGTGCGCTTCGGCAAGCGCGGGCGCTGAGCCATGATCCCGCGCCGCCAGGTCAAGAATCCGCACGCCGAAGCCGAACAGTTCCGCCGCCGCGCGGCGCTGGGTTTCCTGGGCGTGCTGGTCTGCCTGCTGGGACTGGGCGGCTGGTACTTCAAGCTGCAGGTGCTGGACCACGACGTCTACGCCACGCGCTCGGAAGCCAACCGCATCAAGCCGCGGCCGGTAGTGCCCGGGCGCGGCATGATCTACGACCGCAACGGTCGCCTGCTGGCCGAGAACGTGCCGGCGTTCCGCCTGGACGTGACCCCGGACAAGGTCAAGGACATGGACGCCACCCTGGAAGGGCTGGCGAAGATCATCAGCATCAGCCCGGAAGAGCTGGAAGCGTTCAACAAGTCGCGCAAGGCGCGCCGCAAGTTCCTGCCGGTCACGCTGAAGCTGCGCATGAGCGACGAGGAGATGGCGCGCTTCGCCGTCGACCGCTGGCGCTTCCCCGGCGTCGAGCTGGAGCCCTACCTGACCCGGCGCTACCCGTATGGCGACCTGTTCGCGCACATCATCGGCTACGTCGGTCGTGTCGACGACAAGGATCTGGAGATCCTCGGCGAAGGCAATGCCGCGCTGACCCACATCGGCAAGTCCGGCCTGGAGCGCTATTACGAGCAGCAGCTGCGCGGCAAGGTCGGCTACGAGCAGGTCGAGACCAACGTGCAGGGCCGTGCCATCCGCACCATCGGCCGCGTTGCCGCGCAGTCCGGCGCCGACCTGCGGCTGTCGATCGACGCCGACCTGCAGCGCGCCATGGTGGCCGCGTTCGGCGACCAGGAAGGCTCGGCCGTGGCGATGGACCCGCGTACCGGCGAAGTGCTGGCGATGGTCAGCCTGCCGTCGTACGACCCCAACCTGTTCGTCAACGGTATCTCGCATGCCGATTTCAAGGCGCTGAACGACAACCCGTCGCGGCCGCAGTTCAACCGCCTAGTGCTCGGTGGCGTCGCGCCCGGTTCCACGCTCAAGCCGCTGATCGGCCTGGCCGGCCTGGATTCGGGGGTACGCCGCCCGGAAGACAAGGTGTTGTCCACCGGCATGTTCTATCTGCCCGGCACCTCGCGTGGCTGGGGTGACTCGCACCGCGGTGGCCACGGCTGGACCGACCTGCGCAAATCCATCGCGCAGTCGGTCAACACCTATTACTACAAGCTGGCGCTGGACCTGGGCATCGAGCGCTTCGACCACTACATGGAGTACTACGGCTTCGGCCAGCCGACCGGTATCGACCTGACCGGCGAGATCGGCGGCATCCTGCCGTCGCCGGCCTACAAGCGGAAGAGCCGCAAGGAGGCCTGGTATCCGGGCGATACAGTCAACATCAGCATCGGCCAGGGTGACTGGAAGGTCACCCCGCTGCAGCTGGCGCGGGGTGTCAGTGGGCTGGCCAACGGGCAGCTGCGCACGCCCCATCTGGTGATCCAGCAGCGTGCGGGGTTCGACCATGACTGGATGGCGACCGACCCGGGCGAAAGCAAACCGGTCAGCCCGAACCCGAACAATCTGCAGGCGGTGCGCGAAGGCATGATGGCCACCATGCTGCCTGGCGGCAGCGCGGCCCGCATGGCCGCCGGCGCGCCGTATACGATGGCCGGCAAGACCGGTACCGCGCAGGTCGTCAGCCGCAAGGGCACGGCCGCGGTGAATCCGAAGAGCCTGCCGATGCACCTGCGCCACCGCGCGCTGTTCGTCGGTTTCGCGCCGGTCGACCAGCCGGTGATCGCGCTGGCGATCGCGGTGGAGGGCGGCGGCTACGGCGGTGCGGCGGCTGCGCCGATCGCACGCAAGGTGTTCGACGCCTATCTGCTGGGCAAGATGCCTGAAGGCATGCAGCCGCTGGACAGCGAGCGCGGCACCACCGCCATCGGTGCCACCGCGTTCGACAACGAAGATGTGGGCGCGCGCCAGGCCGGTGACCTTGCTGCGGCACAGCTGGGCGAGCACCCGGTGCTGGTCGGCGTGCCCGCGCCGGAACCGGCACCCGCACCGCCGCAGCCGGGGGCGCCGGCTGCGGCCGCGCTGCCGGCCACGCCACGCCCGACCACCGTGGAGCCCGCACGATGAGAGTGTTTCTGCGTTGGGCCGGCGACATGCTGCGTCGCTTCTTCAGCACGCTGGACTGGGTGTTGTGCCTGGCCCTGGGCGCGCTGATGGTGATCGGTCTGGCCACGCTGAAGAGTGCCGGTGGCGACGGCCTGGTGATGGCACAGGGCGCGCGCTTCGCAGTGGGCATGGCCGCGTTGTGGGGCATCTCGCGGGTACCGATCCTGCGGATCCGCTCGGCCACGCCGATGATCTACGCAATCTCGATGATCCCGCTGCTGGCGGTGTTTGTGCTGGGTACCGGCAAATACGGCCGGCAGTGGCTGGACCTGAAATTCTTCTACCTGCAGCCGGCCGAGCTGCTGAAGGTCAGCCTGCCGATGATGGTGGCCTGGTACCTGCACAAGATGCCGTTGCCACCGCGCTTCAACACCGTGCTCGTGGCCCTGGTCATCATCGGCGTACCAACCGGCCTGGTGATGCTGCAGCCGGACTTCGGCACCGGTGTGCTGATCGCCGCCAGCGGCGTGTTCGTGCTGCTGCTGGCAGGCCTGCCGTGGTGGTGGGTCGGCCTGGGTGTGGGCGGCGTGGCCGCGGTTGCGCCGGTGGCCTGGTTCTGGCTGCTGCGGCCGTACCAGAAGGACCGCATCATGATGTTCCTGGACCCGGAGATGGATGCGCTGGGGGCCGGCTGGAACATCATCCAGTCGAAGATCGCGATCGGTTCCGGCGGCTTCGATGGCAAGGGCTGGGGCGAAGGCTCGCAGTCGCACTTGAACTTCATTCCCGAGCAGACCACCGACTTCGCGTTCTCGGTGCTGAGTGAGGAATTCGGCTGGATCGGCGTGGCCACCGTGCTGGCGCTGTACCTTGTGGTGATCGGGCGTTGCCTGTGGATTGCCAGCCAGTCGCGCGATTCGTACTCGCGCCTGCTGGCCGGCGCTACCGGCCTGGCGTTCTTCGTCTATGTACTGGTGAACGGCGGGATGATTTCCGGCCTGCTGCCGGTGGTG
The DNA here is from genome assembly GCF_029841665.1 of Stenotrophomonas sp. GD03819. Taxonomy (NCBI): domain Bacteria; kingdom Pseudomonadati; phylum Pseudomonadota; class Gammaproteobacteria; order Lysobacterales; family Lysobacteraceae; genus Stenotrophomonas; species Stenotrophomonas sp. GD03819. The sequence continues at coordinate 10,679 of NZ_JAOCEW010000051.1, read as the reverse complement.
GGCGTGCCGATGCCGCTGATCAGCTACGGCGGTACCTCGGCGGTGTCACTGCTGGCCGGCTTCGGGTTGGTGATGGCCGTGCGCAGTCACAACCCGGTGCACGGCGGCTACGGGTAACACCGGCTGCGCAGGACCACCATGACAGCTTCACGCAAGCGCCCGTTGCTACCGTGGCGCGCGTGGAATGGAAACGACTGCTTGGCGGCTGCCGTGAGACGGTGCGCACGATCGACCTGCCGTTGCTGGTCGCGTTGTTGATCCTGATGGGCGCGGGCCTGGCGGTGCTGCACAGCGTGTCCGGGCCAGTGACCGGGCAGGCGGCGCGCTTTGCCGGTGGCCTGGTGGCGATGTGGCTGCTGTCGCGTGTTTCGCTGCTGCGCCTGCGCGCGTGGACACCGGCGTTGTATGCGCTGTCGATGCTGCCGCTGATGGCGGTGTATGTGATCGGCACCGGCAAGTACGGGCAGCGCTGGCTCAACCTGGGCGTCTTCTACCTGCAGCCGTCGGAGCTGCTCAAGCTCAGCCTGCCGTTGATGATGGCCTGGTACCTGCACCGGCAGCCGTTGCCGCCCTCGCCACGCACGGTGCTGACGGCCGCAGTGTTGATCGGCGTTCCTGCCGTGCTGATCCTGATGCAGCCGAACCTCGGCACCGCCACCTTGGTCACTGCCAGCGGGGTGTTCGCGTTGTTGCTGGCCGGCCTGCACTGGGGCTGGGTGGCAACGGGCGCGGCGGGGCTGGCGGTGGCCGCACCGCTGGCGTGGTTCGGGCTGTTGCGGCAGTACCAGAAGGATCGCGTACTGACCTTCCTCGACCCGGCGGCAGATCCGCTCGGCACCGGCTGGAACATCCTGCAGTCACGCATCGCGATCGGTTCCGGTGGCTGGCAGGGGCGTGGCTGGGGGCAGGGCACGCAGGCCACGCTGGATTTCCTGCCCGAGTACACCACCGACTTCGCGTTCTCGGTGCTGGCCGAGGAATTCGGCTTGATCGGTGTGGCGACGCTGTTCGCGCTGTACCTGTTCGTGGTCGGACGCTGCCTGTGGATCGCAGTGCACGCACGCGACACGCATGCACGGTTGCTGGCCGGCAGCCTGGGGTTGGCGTTCTTCGTCTATGTACTGGTCAATGGTGGAATGATTTCCGGCCTGCTGCCGGTGGTGGGCATCCCGATGCCGTTGATCAGCTATGGCGGGACATCGGCGGTCTCGTTGCTGGCCGGCATCGGACTGGTGATGGCGGTGCGTGGGCACCGGCCCGTGCACGGGGGATAGGGTTTCCAGCCAACGGCGCAGCCCCTCGTGGATGACCGCGCAAAGCAGTTCATGGGTGGGGCCGGGTAGATGGGCCGCGCAGGGGACGCTGCAAGTACATCCCTGTAAGCTCGGTCGCCGCATCCATGCGGCTCACGCCCCTGCGCAGCCCATCTACCCGGCCACGGACAGGTTCCGTGCGCGTCTCCCACGGAGAAGAAAAAGAAGATCAAAAGCAAAGGCGGCCTGGCGGGTCGCTTCATTGCCTTGTGTAGAGCCGATCCATGCTCGGCTCACGAGCAAGCGCAGCGTCGCGATCCGCTTTTGATCTTCTTTTTCTTCTCCGTGGGTGGCAGACCTCCGAAATCTGTCAGAGGCCGGTCGGGTTGGGTACGCGGGGGTGTCAGCCGCATGGATGCGGCTGCCAAGCCTTATCTGATGGAAATCTGGCAGCGTAGGTGCCGAGAGCCGGCGTGGGCCGCCGTGTAAGCCTGGATCTCGACGATCGCCTTGGAGCTTGGCGCCCACGCCGGAATCTCCCTTGATCCGCCCGAACAGTTGCTGGAGCTGACACTCGCAGTGATAAGACTGGGCAAGCGGGGGAGCTCTCGACCCTTCCAGACTATACGGAGTCCGGTGATGAACGGGATCGGGATTGATGTCAGCAAGCGCCAACTGGATGTCGGCACGACGGACGGAGAGACCCTGCAGGTCTGCAATAACCGCTCCGGCTTTTCTGAATTGGATGTTTGGCTGAAGAAGCGTCCGGTCAGCCAGATCGTGCTGGAAGCCACCGGCGGCTACGAACGACCGGTGCTGGATTTTCTGCACGCAGTGGGCCATCCGGTGGTCCGCGCCAATGCCCTGCGGGCCCGCAGGCAGGCTCAGGGGATGGGCCAGATGGCCAAGACCGACCGGTTGGATGCCTATGCATTGGCGCAGATGGCGGCCTTGGTGAAACTTCCGGCCTACCAACCGCTGGAGCCTTGGCAGCAGAAAATGCGGGAATTCGTGCGGGCACGTCGACAGGCGATGCACGCGCTGACCATCGCGCGGCAGCAGCTGGAAATGGTCGGTGATCGTGAATTGCGCCGGCTACTGCAGGCCAACATCACCCGCTTGCAGACGCTGGTTGAACGTCTGGGAAAGCAAATTGCCGAGCAGGTTACCCAGCAGCCTCAACTGGCTGTCCTGAAGTCGATGAAGGGCGTTGGCCCTGGCCTGCAGGCGGTATTGGCAAGCTATCTTCCCGAGTTGGGAAAGATCAGCGGCAAGGCCATCGCCAGCCTCGTCGGTGTGGCTCCGATGTCCCACGACAGCGGAACCATGCGAGGGAAACGCAGCATCCATGGCGGCCGAGCCGAGATCCGCCAGGTGCTCTACATGGCCAGCATGTCGGCCATGCGGCATGAACCTCAACTGCGCGATTTCTACCAGTCGCTGCGAGCCCGAGGCAAAGAAGGAAAAGTAGCCATCGTGGCGGTGATGCGGAAGATGCTGGTGATCCTCAACGCCCGGGTGCGCGACGCTGAAAACGGGTTGGTCCCAGCCTAAGGCCAGGCAGGGCGCAAGACCAAAGGCTGCCGGCCAGCGGCCGGCACTACCGTGCCCGTCTCATGGAGGGGCCAAGCTCCTCCATCAACACAGTTGCTCCAGGGACGGATTCACGGCGTCCCCCGCGTACCCAACCCGACCGGCCCACCCGCGGCTTCTCCTTTCCGCGACCACCCAGACACCACCCACGAGGGGCTGCGCCGTTGGCTGGAAACTTCCTGACTCTGCGCAACGCCCGTTGTGGAAGCGTTCTCACAACGATGCACGGCAGCACACCCGCTGACCAAAGTCCGGAAAAAACGTTAGCTGGTTCACACTTTTACAGCGCGTTGATCCTGATCAATGGACTTGTCGTAATCGGCCTGCACAATGGCGGCCCGTTCGGCACGGCGCGCCGTCAATCGTTGCAGCGCGAGGGGGCGTCGGGCGGGAGCAGTACTGATCCAACGGATACAGGGAGCGCGGGGTACTGCCACTGGGGAGCGGCAGCCGCGCGGGTATCGACCGGATCCGGTTGCCGGTTGCGTCTGCGGGGATGGGGACGCAACCGGCCACCTCTATCTGAATGGGGAAGCGCGATCACGACGCCTTCACATTTCCCGCTGAACGCGGGCAAATCGTTGTGATTCATGGTGTTAGGGGTTTTAATTCATCCATGACCTGCTAACCTGCGACGATGATTCGACGCACTCTGGCCTGCATGCTCACCCTCGGCCTGGTCGCCTGCGCGACCCAGCCGAAGTCCCCACCGTCTTCGCCCCAGGCCAGCAGCACGCCGCGCCAACCCGCCGCCAAGGCCCATGGCCCGGCCGAGGCCGCGCCCGAAGCCACCGCTGCCACCGCGCCGCCGGTCGATCTCACCCCGGTGCCGTTCGAGGTCGCACGGGCCCGCTTCATTGCCGATACCGCCAAGCGCTATGGTCTGAAGCCGGAGCAGATCAGCAGCGTGCTCGACCAGGCGCAGGTGCGCCAGCCGATCATCGCCGCGATGTCGCGCCCGGCCGAACGGGTCAAGCCGTGGAACGAATACCGGCCGATGTTCATCAGCAAGGCCCGCATCGATGGCGGCCGCGCGTTCCTGGCCCAGCATCGCGCCGAGCTGGATCGCGTGCAGCAGCGCACCGGTGTGCCCGCTGAAGTGATCGTGGCGATCATCGGCGTGGAAACCAGCTACGGCAAGAATGCCGGCAGCCATCGCGTGCTCGATGCACTGTACACGCTGGCGTTCTATTACCCGCGCAGCGGCGACCCGGCCAAGCTGGAACGCGAAGTACGCCGCGAGCTGTTCTTCCGCGATGAGCTGGCCAAGCTGTTCGAGCTGGGCCGCGAAGAAAACCTGGACATCACCACGCTCAAGGGCAGCTATGCCGGTGCGATGGGCATGGGCCAGTTCATGCCGTCCAGCTATCTGGATTACGCAGTGGACGGCAACGGCGACGGCCGTCGCGACCTGTTCACCAGCTACGACGACGTGTTCTCGTCCATCGCCAACTACTTCGTGAAGAAGGGCGGCTGGGTGCGGGGTGGCCAGGTGGCCGTGCCGGCCACGCTGGCGCCGGGCCGCGAGGAGTTCAATCCGACCGAATGGATGCCGACCTGGTCGATGGCCGACCTGGCGCAGCGCGGCTACCAGCCGAGCGCGCCGGTACAGCCGGGCGCCACCGCCACCCCGATCACGCTTGAAGGCAGCACCGGCAAGCAGTACTGGCTGGGCTTCCAGAACTACTACGCGATCACCCGCTACAACCTCTCGAAGATGTACGCGATGGCCGTGTTCCAGTTGTCCCAGGCCATTGCCGGACAGGAGCTGCCCCCGGCATGAACATCAGATGGCTGGTCCCAGGCTTGATCGTCCTCGCGCTGGCTGCCTGCAGCAGCGCGCCGAAGAAGCCGGCCACGGCCGGCCATGGTGGCAAGTCCGGCGGCACCCTGGTGCAGGGGCGTGGCTCGCGCCCGGCACACTGCCCGGAAGGCTCGCCCTACGCGGCGGCCAAGGAAGACCTGAGCACCCGCGGCAACTACACCGCCGGTGGCCTGTACAAGCCGGGCGTGCGCGACAGCACGCCGGATTACATTCCCAACGTGGCCTGCATTCCCGAGCCGGAAGTGACCGCCGAGGAGCGCTCGGCGATCGGCAACAAGTCGCCGTACGTGGTGCTGGGCAAGTCGTACAAGGTGCTCGACGATACCCATGACTATGTCGAGCGCGGCACCGCGTCGTACTACGGTGCCAAGTTCCATGGCCGCCTGACCTCCAACCGCGAGGTCTACGACATGTACCAGTTCACCGCCGCGCACAAGACGCTGCCGCTGCCCAGCTTCGCCCGCGTGACCAACCTCGACAACGGCGAGTCGGTGATCGTGCGCGTCAACGATCGTGGCCCGTTCCACGATGGGCGCGTGGTCGATCTCAGTTATGCCGCCGCGGTGCGCCTGGGCATCACCCAGCGCGGCACCGGAAATGTCGAGGTGCGCGCGCTGCAGCCGGGCGAGGGCAACCTGCTGGCGCAAAAGCCCTCGCGCCGCGAACGTCGTGCTGCCGAAGCGGCCGCAACCACCGCCGTGGCCAGCGCGCGCCCGACGCCGGCTGCACGCGCCACAGCCGACAGCGACATCGATCGCCTGGTCAAGCGCCTGCCGGGCGACAGCATGCCTGCGCGTGGCCAGCCGGCCACCACCCAGGGCGTGGCCAGCACCGTGCCGGATGTGGCGGTCAGCAGCCTGCCGCCGAGCGCGCCGCCGGTGCGCAGCACGGTGCCCGCTCCGGCTGTCGTGGCCAGCACGACTCCGCGCGCGGTGGCACCGGCACCGGTGCGCAGTGCATCGACCACGCCGGCCGCACCCAGCCTGTCGCAGCAGGTGGTGGGCGCGGTGATGGTGCAGGTCGCCAGCTTCTCCAGCCGCGACAATGCCAACCGCGCGATGGGCCAGCTCAACGCCGCCGGCATCGTCGGCGCGACCATCAGTGACATCGCTGCCGGTGGCCGCACCCTGTTCCGCCTGCGCGTTCCCGCCAGCGACCATGCCAGTGCTGCGGAACTTGCCGGCCGCATCGCCGGTCTGGGCCTGGGTTCGCCGCAGATCGTCAAGGATTGATCCGCCCGGGCCGGTGCTGCCGGCCCATGCTCCCCCGGCCTTACAATGGCCGTTACGTTCCACCCTCCATTCCCGGCCGTCCCCTGGAGCCTGCTGTCCAATGAATTTCCGTTCCGCCGCCACCGCCCTGGCCGCCACCCTGGTGGTGGGCCTGGCTTCCGCCCAGACGCCGCTGCCGACCCCGGCCACGCCGACGCCTGCCGCCGCTGCCGCCCCGGCCACTGTTGCCACTCCGCCGGCGCCCGCGCCCAGCGTGTCCAAGGCCTGGGTGCTGATGGATTACGCCACCGGCCAGGTGCTGGCCGGTGAAAACATCCACGAACAGCTGGCTCCGGCCAGCATCACCAAGGTGATGACGTCCTACGTGATCGCCGCCGAGGTGAAGAACGGCAAGGTCCGTGCGGATGACCAGGTGATGATGAGCGAGCGCGCCTGGCGCGAAGGTGGCGCCGGTACCGATGGCAGCTACAGCGGCTTCCCGGTCAACCAGACCGCGCGCCTGGAAGACATGGAGAAAGGCATGGCGATCCAGTCCGGCAACGACGCCGCGATCGCCCTGGCCGAACACGTGGCTGGCAGCGAGGAAGCCTTTGCTTCGCTGATGAACAGCTATGCCGCCAAGATCGGCATGAAGAATTCGCACTTCGTGAACGCCCATGGCCTGACCGCTCCGGGCCACCATAGCAGCGCCTACGATCTGGCACTGCTGGGCCGCGCGATGGTGCGCGATTACCCGGAAACCTACGCGTACAACAAGATCAAGGAATTCCAGGTCGGCAACATCAAGCAGCCGAACCGCAACCTGCTGCTGTGGCGCGATGGCAGCGTGGACGGCATCAAGACCGGTCACACCTCGGAAGCCGGTTACTGCCTGATGAGCTCGGCCCAGCGTGGTGACCAGCGTCTGGTGGCCGTGGTGCTGGGCGGCCAGTCGGAAAAGCAGCGTGCCGATGACAGCCTGGCGCTGTTGAACTGGGGCTTCCGCTTCTTCGAGACCCACCGCCTGTACGAACCGGGCAAGGCCGTAGCCGAGCACAAGGTCTGGAAGGGCACCACCGACAAGGTGCAGCTGGGCGTGGCGCAGCCGATGCTGGTGAGCGTGCCGCGCGGCCGCTACAACGACCTGAAGCCGAGCATCGATGTGCCCAAGACCCTGGAAGCACCGTTCACCGCCGGCCAGCAGATCGGCACCGTGAAGGTGATGCTGGATGGCAAGCTGGTGGCTGAAGCGCCGCTGGTGGCGGTGGCTGCTGTTGAACAGGCCGGCTTCTTCAAGCGCCTGTGGGACAGCTTCTGGATGTGGTGGGAATCGGAATGATCCACGCCCCGGCGTGGTGAAGGAAAAGGCCGGCGAATGCCGGCCTTTTCGTTCTGTAGAGTCGGGCCATGCTCGACTGTCGTTGCCATCAACCGGCGTGCCGACCAACGGTCGGCACCTACCTACAGCGACCGGCTGATGGTGAAGCTGCCGAACACCGGTGCTTCGCGCTGGCCGTTGAACTCGCGCGTGCTGTGGTAACGCGCCGCAGCGAACTTCCAGCGTCCGTACATCACGGCCACGCCGTAGCCGCCGTAAGCCACCACATGGCGCTTGTCCACGCTGTGACTGTTGCGGAACGTGTTGCCGTCCAGCGTGATGTCGCGGATCACCCAGGCAGCGTCCGAGGTCGCGAACAGGTGCCAGGACCAGCCATTGGGACGGCCACCGCGGGTCGGCGCCGTGTTCTCGCCGGCCGGGCGCAACGGCGTGCTGCCGAAGTCGTCCGGCAGCTTCCAGCCGAAGCGCACTTCACCGCCGAGGTTGGCCTTGGTTTCCAGGTTGCCGATCGATCCACCGTAGTGGCTGATGGCGTCCCAACCCCAGCCGTCGGCATTGACGCTGGCATCGCCCGGCCAGCGACGCATGCGCTCGTGGGTCAGCATGAACAGCGGCTCGTTGTGCAACTGGTTGTCCCAGCCCTTGAATTTCTCGTCGCCCAGCACGTCGTGCACGGCGTTCTGCACCTGCTTGCCCTGTGCCCACGGGCCGACCACGCCCAGCGTCAGCTGGGTGGTCTGCAGGCGGTCGCCGCTGCGCGCATTGAAACCGAAGTTTGCGATCAGTACGCCGGCGTAAGGGCGGTCGTCCTCGATCAGGTCCCTGCGGCTGAAATCGGTCGGGGTGAAGATACCCTGGCCGATGCTGAAGATCATGTTCTGCTGTTCGAACTTGCCCGGGTGCAGCCCTTCCAGGTACTGGTTCACCCAGCGCGCCATGCGCGGCAGGCAGGGGTCGTCGGTGTAATCGACCAGATTGGGCGAGACCAGGGTCAACAGTGCACCGTTGGTGTAGCCCTGGTCCTGGTGGCGGCCGCCGAACAGGTCATTGTCGACGCGGAAATTGACCTGCGGCGGGTGGTCGCGCATTGCGTCCGGACCACATTGTTCGGCCGCCTGGGCGGCAAGGGGGAGGGCAGCGGCCAGCAGGCCTGACAGCCCGAGGGCTGCAAGGCGGCGTTGGGAAGGGGGGCTCATGTGAGAAGTTGTTTCTGTCTGTCGTTATATGCTGCGACACGGTACTCGCGCGAACGTGATGGAACGAGCGCGTTCGGATCACTTGTCTGTTCCGAAAACGACATTGTCTCGTGAAGACAATCCTGCCCTGTCCTGCGGTGCGCCACGGGGCCGGGGGCAATGCTGAACGGCCGTTCAGCTGCAACGCAGCGACTCACCGGTGCACTGTTTGACGTTGATGAATACTCTTGGGTTTGTTGCCCTGCGGCCCGATAATGGGGGCATGGAAATCAAGTCCGACAACCCCGACCACGGCTTCCAGTTCCCCGGCCAGTTCGAGCTCAGTGCCATGGGCCCGGCCAACCGCGGCCTGGAACATGAGCTCCCCCGCCTGCTGCTGGCTGCCGGCATCGATGTCGTCAATGAACGCATCAGCTGGAAGCATTCCTCCAACGGCAAGTACGTGTCCGTCCGCATCGTGTTCAAGGCCGAGAGCCGCGAACAGTACGACCTGGCGCACCAGGCGCTGCGCGACCACCCGGAAGTGAAGTGGACGCTGTAGCCGACAGCTGCCCGGCCGAAGCCGCCCCGGAAGACCGCGCGCCGCGTCCGGCGCTGGTCCGCGACCTCGGCCGCCAGGCGTACGAGCCGGTGTGGCGCGCCATGCAGCGCTTCACCGACCAGCGCAGCGAGGCCGACGCCGATGAGCTGTGGGTGGTCGAGCACGACCCGGTATTCACCTTGGGCCAGGCCGGCAAGGACGAGCACGTGCTGGCGCCGGGCGAGATCCCGGTGCTGCACGTGGACCGCGGTGGCCAGGTGACCTATCACGGCCCCGGCCAGCTGGTGGTCTATCCGCTGCTGCGCCTGCCACGGCTGGGCATCGGTGTGCGCGACTACGTATGCCGCATCGAGCAGGCCATCATCGATACCCTGGCCGAGTGGAACATCGGTGCCGAACGCCGCGAGGGCGCCCCGGGCGTCTACGTCGGTGGCGCCAAGATCGCCGCGCTCGGCATCCGCGTGCGCCGCGGCTGTACCTTCCATGGCCTGGCCTTCAACGTGGCCATGGACCTGGAACCTTTCCACCGTATCAACCCCTGTGGCTATCAGGGGTTGCAGGTGACCTCGGTAGTAGACTTGGGCGGGCCCTCCGGGATGGAGGCCGTCAAGCCGGTGCTGCTGGACCACCTGGCCCGCCAGTTCGGCCTGCTGTTGCAGCCCACGCCCGAACTGCCTGATCTTTCTGCGGCCGCCTGACCGCCCCCGGAACTGCCATGACTGAAACCACCGCCCGTTCCATTCCCCTGCAGATCGTGCAGGGCGACTCTCCGTCCGCCGCGCCGTTGCAGGCCGGGGTCAAGCAGCTGGGCGGTGACAAGATCAACCGCTCGCCGGTGCAGTTCGCCGACGCGCCGGTGCTGCGCAAGCCGTCCTGGATCCGCGTGCGCATTCCTTCGGGCAATGCCGTGCAGAACCTGAAGGCCAAGCTGCGCGAGAACCGCCTGGTGACGGTGTGCGAGGAAGCCAGCTGCCCGAACATCCACGAGTGCTTCGGCCACGGCACCGCCACCTTCATGATCCTTGGTGAAGTCTGCACGCGCCGCTGCTCGTTCTGCGACGTGGCCCACGGCCGCCCGAAGCCGCCGGATGCCAACGAGCCGGCCAGCCTCGGCCAGACCGTGGCCGACATGGGCCTGAAGTACGTGGTGGTGACCAGCGTCGACCGTGATGACCTGCGTGACGGCGGTGCCCAGCACTTCGTCGACTGCATCACCGCCATCCGCGAAAAGTCGCCGGGTACCCGCATCGAAGTGCTGACCCCGGACTTCCGCGGCAAGGGCCGCATGGAACGTGCGCTGGAGATCCTGGCGCAGAACCCGCCGGATGTGTTCAACCACAACATCGAGACCGTACCTGACCTGTACCGCAACGTGCGCCCGGGTGCGGACTACCAGTGGTCGCTGAACCTGCTGAAGAACTTCAAGGCGCAGCACCCGGACGTGCCGACCAAGAGCGGCATCATGCTGGGCCTGGGCGAAGACTTCGAACAGATCAAGGCCACCATGCGTGACCTGCGCGCGCACGACGTGGACATGATCACCATCGGCCAGTACCTGCAGCCGACCGCGCACCACCACCCCGTGCTGAAGTACTGGACGCCCGAGGACTACAAGGCGCTAGAAGTCTACGGCTACGAGCTGGGCTTCAGCCACGTGGCCTCCGGCCCGATGGTGCGCTCGTCGTACCACGCCGACGTCCAGGCCAAGGGCGCAGGGGTTT